>CAZSKV010000610.1:0-2192 GCA_964607495.1 uncultured candidatus Brocadiaceae bacterium | reverse complement strand
GGCGACATCGACGGCGACGGCGACCCGGACGTCGTGACCGGCAACAGCTACTACTTCCAGCACTACGAGCGGTTCTTCTTCAACCTGCACCACCAGCTCTACGCCCCGAACCCGGCGCAGATCGGCAAG
Source organism: uncultured candidatus Brocadiaceae bacterium (assembly GCA_964607495.1). GTDB lineage: Bacteria > Planctomycetota > UBA1135 > UBA1135 > UBA2386 > CAZSKV01. Next base: position 2,063 of record CAZSKV010000610.1, on the reverse strand, counting down.
CCCTGGCCGCTCGAGATCTCGCACGTGGCCGGACAGCAGGTCGCACTGCTCGGCTTGAGCGGCGGGACCGGCAAGGTCCAGGTACCGCCGCTGGGGAGCTTCCGCCTCGACCTGAGCCAGCTTGTCGTGCTGCCAACGATCCAGCTCGGCTCCGGCACGGGCACGACGCTGAACCTCCAGGTGCCAGCCGATGCGCGGCTGGTCGGAGCGGACCTGTACTGCCAGGCCGCGGTGTTCGACCTCACGCTGCCGGATCGCAGCAGGTTCACGAACGTGATCCAGGAGCGCATCCAGTAGCCCCGGGCGGGGCAAGGCGCGCATGCGGTGCCCGAGAATCCACTTCTAGGGCGCAAGGAGCAGATAACCCAACCAGCTCAGGACCCCGCCGCCGAGCAGCGCAAGCGTTCCCAGGACGCGTCGCTTCTTCAACTGCACCCACAACACGATCCCGGTCAGGGACGACACGACCCAGAGCAGGCCGGCGACGTCGATCGCAATCCACCACAGGCCGCTCTGCTTGCCGCGGTGGAGGTCGAGGAGCAGCGCCGAGAAGCCGTGCGACTCGATCGCGAGCGCGACCTCGCCATTCTGCCGCGACACCGTCACCTCGGTGCGCGAGCCGGGACGCGCGAACACGAGGCGCAGCTGCTCGGCTTCGGTCTCGATCGCCTCGAGCGCACCGGCTGCGCCGAGGATTCGCAGGCGTTCGACCAGCGCGAGGCGGTCGCCGGCGTCCAGCATGCTCGTCGGCACAGTGCCGGTGACGGTGCGCGTGGTTGCGACTTCGAGACCCCAGGCCTCGGAGTGCACGAGCACGATCCCGGTGACGGCAAAGAAGAGCAGCAGCGCGAACCCTGCGAGCGAGAGGTAGATGTGCAGCGTGCGCAATGCCTGGAAGAGCCGATGCGTCATCGCCGCGACTCCTGTTGTCCCGAGCGCAACCATGCGCCCTGCATCTCGGCATTGCCCGGGAGCTCGATCGCGAACGGCTCCTTGCCGCAGACCACCTGCTTGCGGCTCGTCACATGGCGGCCGTGCTCGCGCGAGATCTCGATCAGGAAGGTGTAGTTGCCAGGAGGCAGCGGGTTGCCGGCGTCGTCACGCCCGTCCCACACGAGGCGGTACTCGCCTGGCGGCCGAGTCGCGCGGCTGACTGCCTGCACGGTTGCGTACTTGCGCCCCGCAGCGCGCCACCAGCCGCTGAGCTCGGGGACCCAGCGGCGTTCGTTGCCCCAGAGTGCAATCGTGCGCACGAGCTCCTTCTGCTCGTTCTCGATCCAGACCGCGACGTAGGGGCGGCGGTAGCCGCGCGTGCTGACGTCCGCGAGGGTCACTGTGATCGACACTTCGCTCCCGGGCGGCCACGCCGCGGCATGCGCGGCGGCCGCTGGCTGTGGGCCTGTGATCTCGAGCAGGCGCCAACCCTTGCTGCGCACGACCAGGCCATCGGCGGCGACGATCAGGCATTCGGCGCCGGGCGTCGCCGCCACGACTTCGAGCCCGCGCTCGGGCTCCAGCACGTTGAGCGCGGTGGCGAGCGCGTCGGCGGTCGCGCACTCCGGGGCGACGACCGAGGCCGCGAGCACGCCGGTCGCGGGGCGGCCGGTGCGCGGGTCGAGGATGTGCGCCCCGCGCGCATAGCTGCCGCTGGTCGCGATCGCCCGGCCGTCGAGCGCGAGGCGCGTGAGCGGCGGCTGGTTCTCCTCGGGATGCCGCGGGTCGGCGATCGCGACCGGCCAGGGCTTGCCGTCCTCGCCCTTGCCGGCGGCGCGCATGTCGCCGCCGATCGCGAGCAGCAGGCCTTGCGCCTGGGGTGCGGCCGCGCGCGCCGCCGCGAGCGCATGGTCGACGATGTAGCCCTTCGCGAGGGCGTCGACGTTCAGCCAGATGCCACCCTCGGGGGTCACACGCCGCGTCCTGGCGTCGATCGTCAGTCGCGCCGGGCGGAGGTTCGCGAGCGCCTCGTCGAGCTCCGCCCGGCCGGGGGACTTGCCGAGCGCGCCGGCGGTCCGCCAGAGCGAGATCAGCTCGCCGAGCCGTTCGTCGAACGCGCCGCCCGTGCG
>CAZSKV010000609.1:0-7260 GCA_964607495.1 uncultured candidatus Brocadiaceae bacterium | reverse complement strand
GCCGGGAGCCCCTGCTTGAAGCGGGCCTGCCGCCGGAGGCTGGTCAGCAGCAGCTTCTGCTCGATGCCACGCGTCACCGCGCGGATCAGCACGCCCTTGCGCCCCTGGTTGTCGCGCTGGAAATGTCTTCGGATCGCGTCGCATAGGATCCAGTCGAGCTCGAGCGCGAACGCGGGTTCCCAGGTGATCAGGTTCGGGATCTGGATGTCGCTCTTCCAGCTGTGCTGCGCGCCCTCGGGTGCGAGCGTGACTCCGGACGGCGTGCCGACCAGCACGAAGCCGGAGCCCCAGTAGAGGTCGTAGTAGAGCTGGTCGAGCGCGCGTTTGATGAAGAAGTCGTAGACCGTCATCATCGGCAGGAACGGGATCCCGGCGAAGTCGCCGAGCTTGCCGAAGGCGCCGGCGGCGCACATGCAGTTGGCCTCGGCGATCTCGAACCGGATGTGCCGGGTCCAGGCTTCGTCGGTCGGGGAGAGCTCGGGGCGCAGGCGCTCGCGGATCTCGAGCTCCTTCTCCCAGTTCGGTTCGTGTTCGGGACCGAAGACCTTCTCGTCCATCGCCGGGTTGATGTTCGTCGACGTGCCGACGTCGGGGGCCATCGTGAGCACGTAGTCGGCAACCGCGTCCCAACGCTTCTCGTCGGCTGCGAGATCCCTGCCGGTGGCCTTGCCGGCGCGCTTGAGCTCGTCGTAGACGCCGATCCGCACGAGCTTGGCGGCCAGCTGGCCCCACATCCACTGCGTGTGCGCGACCGGCGCGAGCTTCAGGTTGACGTCGAGCGACTCGGGCAGGCCTCCGGCCTGCTCGATCGCGGCAGCGACCTGCGCGAGGTTCTCGCGTTTGCTCCGCTCGTGTTCCCCGATCGCGGCCCGGAAGATCCCGCCGCGCGCCTGCAGGTACCTGCCCGCGGCCGTGGCCGCGGCGAAGCGCGCGAACGGCCGCGCGGCGCTCAGCCCTTCGCCCGCCAACAGCGCCGCGACTTCCTCGGGTGCGGGCAGCGTCGAGTGATTGCCAGGCGCAGCGAAGCACTCGAGCCCGCGGCCCTTGACCGTATGTGCGACCAGGAGCGTCGGCGTCCGCGGGTCCTGCCGAGCAGCTTGCATCGCTGCGGCCAGCACTTCGAGGTCGTGCCCGCCGAGGTCGGCGAAGAGCCGCAACACTTCAGCGTCGGCCAGCGAGTCGACGAGGCGCGAGCAGCCGGGCGCGGCCTTCGCGAGCGCAGTGCGCGTGCGCGCGGGGTCGCGCTTCCACAGCAGCGACTGGAAGTGGTAGTCGGAGAAACCGTGCTCGAGCGCCGCCTGCAGTTCCTTGCCGCCCGGTCGGGCGAAGAGGCTCTCGCGGAAGCGGCCGTGGCGCACCTGGATCACCTGCCAGCCGTTCGCTTCGCAGGTGCGCTGGATGCGGTCGGCATCGGTGCCCTTGAGGCCGCGCTGGTTGGGGATCCGCGTGCCGTCGAGGTTCTGTCGGTTGTAGTCGACGATCCAGCAGACGTTGCCGAGCTCGCGCTCGGCCACTTCGGGCAGCACTTCCATCAACGAGCCCTCGCGGAACTCGGAGTCACCGATCAGCGACCAGAACTGCGGCCTCGTGACGCCGAAGCCATGGCTCTCGGCGTAGCGGTGCGCGAGCGCGAGGTAGACCGAGGCGACCGGTGGGATCCCGACCGAACCGGAGGGGAGGAAATGGAACGAGTCGGGGTCGCTCTCGGCGTGGTAGCTCTGGAACACCGGTTCGCCGTCGCGGCTGAACGAGCGCAGGCGGTCCATCACGGCCTCCCCGGCCGCCGCATCGAACCACGTGCCGTCCGGGTGCCGGAACAGGCCGAGATGGTGGTGCAGGGCGTGGTCGACCGGCGAGGCGTGCGGCTTGCAGCAGACGTAGTCGCCCGGCTCGCGGACCAGCAGGTGCAGGGTCGCGAGGATCTCCATCGAGGAGGCGCAGGCCGCCGGGTGACCGCCGACCTTGGGATCCCCGGACGCCGCATCGGAGCGCTCGTTGGCGCGGTGGATCATCGTGACCATCTGCACGAAGGCGCGGCGGGTGATGCGTTCGAGGAGCGGGAAATCAGGGGTCATGGATCCTGGTCCTGGCAAGGTGCGCCGGCACCGGCGTGTTGCGGGGCAACTCGTAGTCCACGGCCTCTGCTCCGGCAATCGGAGCTTCCCCGCATCCATCCGAATCCCTACCCTGCTTCGCCCCTTTCCCCCCTCATGTCCCTCCCGCGCGTCGTGATCGTCGGCCGGCCCAACGTCGGCAAGTCGAGCCTGTTGAACCGGCTCGTCGGCCGCCGGGTCTCGATCGTCGAGCCGACGGCTGGCGTGACCCGCGATCGGGTCAGTGTGACCGTTGCACACGGCGCGCGCCGTTTCGAGCTGACCGACACCGGGGGGCTCGGACTGGTCGACGAGGTCCTGCTCAAGGAGCTCGTCGAACGGCAGATCGAGATCGCCCTGCACACGGCCGACCTGATCCTGTTCGTGATCGACGCGAAGGAAGGGCAGGTGCCGGGCGACCAGATGGTCGCCGAGCGGCTGCACAAGCTCGGCAAGCCGGTGCTGCTCGTCGCCAACAAGGTCGAGTCGCGCTGGGACGAGTTCGCGGCCGCGGAATGGGCGCGCTTCGGCTTCGGCGAGCCGGTGCAGGTGTCGGCGCTCGAAGGCCATGGGATCTCCGGCCTGTTGGACACGATCTTGAGCCGGTTGCCGCCGCGCAGCGCGGCCGAGGATCCGCGCGACGAGTCGATCCTCAGGTTCGCGATCGTCGGCAAGCGCAACTCCGGCAAGTCCACGCTCACGAACCTGCTGGTCGGCGAGGAGCGGATGATCGTCTCCGAGATCCCGGGTACGACCCGCGACGCGGTCGACGTCGAGTTCGAACGCAACGGCAAGCGCCTGCTCGCGATCGACACCGCCGGCGTGCGCAAGAAGAAGAGCCTGCAGGATGCGATCGAGTTCTTCTCCTACACGCGCGCGACCGAGAGCATCCGCCGCGCCGATGTCGTGATCCTGCTCTTCGACGTCACCCAGGAGATCAGCGAGGTCGACCAGAAGATCGCGCGCTACGTGATCGACCATCACAAGCCGGTGCTGGTCGCCGGCAACAAGATCGATCTCGTCGACCAGGTGCAGCTCGACAAGTGGGATCGCTACCTGAAGGAGAAGCTCTCCGGCCTGCACTTCGCGCCGATCGCATTCCTGTCGGCCAAGGATGGGCGACAAGTCGACGAGACGCTCGAGGTGCTCTTCGAGCTGCGCGAGCAGGCGCGCACCCAGATCCCGACGCCCCGGCTCAACGAGTGCCTGCAGCAGGCCAAGACCGCGCTCCTGCCCAAGAGCCGCGGCAAGCAGCCGAAGCTCTTCTACGGCACCCAGATCGGCACCGAGCCCGTCTCGATCCTGGTGTTCGTGAACGAGCCGCCGCTCTTCCGCGGCCAGTACGACCGCTACCTGCAGAACTGCCTGCGCGAGCGCTTCGATCTGGGCGAGGTGCCGATCCGCCTCGTGTTCCGCCGGCGCGAGAAGGTCGAGCTCGCGCCGGAAGCCTGAGACCGTTGGTTCAGCCGCCGCCGATCCGCGCGGCCAGGCCGCCGCTGACCAGCACGCCGAGCGCGTTGAACGTCGGGTCGAGCACGTACCCCTGGTGGAACACCGACACGTCGAGCAGCGCGGCGTGGTTCGGGACCGAGAGGAAGAACGTGGCCTGGCCGAACGGATTTGTCGTGGCGCCGAGCAGCAGCTCGAAGCTCGTCAGCACGCGGCAATTCGGGGCGCCGAGCGGCGTCATGTCGAAGGGCAGCGGGATGCTGCCCCATTGCTCGCGGGAGGCCCCGGTCACGAGCACGACCGGCAGCAGCGGCCGCGTCTGCGCGAGCCCGAGCTGGTAGGTCGTGCCGATCCGGGGTTCACCCGAGACCAGGAGCAGACTCGGGATCTGTGGGAAGGACGCGCTCGAGCAACCGCGATCGAAGCTCGTGACCTGCGGCTGCACCCAGTAGGGCAGGCTCTCCACGGCCGCGAGCGCGAAGGCCTGGCTGGCCTGGCCGGCCTCGAAGCTCTTGGCGAGGACGTCGATGTCCACGAAGCCGGTGACCGGCGCGCGGAAGCGGACCAGTTCGGAGAGGTTCTCGAGCCGCGTGCTGGTGGCTAGCACCTGGGAGCCGCTGCGCACCACGAGGTCCAGGTTGCTCCAGGTCGACTGGGTCAGGACGTTGCGGAACCACGACAGGCAGACGCCATATCGCTGCCCCTCGACGACCGCGAACTTGAAGTTGCGGCTCGGCACGGCCGTGGTCACGGCGGCGGTCTGCAGCATGCCCTGACCGGTCGCGAGCGCGACCAGGCGGTCGATGCGCAGGTAGCCATGGCCGTAGGCGTTGGGCGTGTTGTACGGCGCGCTGGGGTTCTTGCCGGCGACGTCCTCGCTGGTCGCGAGGATCGCCGCCTTGGTCTCGACGGCCGAGGCGCCCGGACGCAACGAGCGGTAGAGCAACGCCGCGCCGGCGACCTGCGGCGCCGAGTAGGAGGTGCCGGTTCCGGCCTTGTCGCCGGCTTCGTTGTCGGCCAGGGGCAGCCGCATCGCGACGCCGTTCGCCACCAGGTCCGGATAGACGCGGTTGGTCAGCAGGAGCGGGCCGCGGGTCGAGAACTCGGCGACCACGCGGTTGTTCGCATAGACCGCGCCGACCGCGAGCATGTTGGTCGCGCCATAGGCGTACTCGGCGCTGGCCGCGGTGTTGCCGCCCATCCCGCAGACCATCACGTCCCCGTTGCGCGCGAGCTCGTCGATCGCGACCTGGTCCGGCGCGTGCACGGGGAAGTACCCCTCGTAGGAGCAGACCGCGACCGTGATGCCGTAGCGGAGGCGGTCGGCTGCGACCTTCTGCCAGGCGCTGACGAGCGTCGCGACGTAGGCGCCACCGGAAGCATCGTCGGCCACCGAGTAGCTGACGATCAGCGCCTCCGCGGCGTGGCCGTCGTCGGCCACCGATCCCTGATTCCAGCGCGCTCCCGCCGCGATCCCGGCGACGCCGGTGCCGTGGGAGATGAGGTCGTCGGGCTGCATCTTGCCGACTTGCACGTTGGCGAGCAGCCGCGAGCCGCCGAGACCCGGGCCGGTCTTGTTGTTGGGGTCGCCGTTCGGGAAGAACGTGGCGTGCGGCCGGCCCGTGCCGTTCATGTTCGAGTCGACGCCCGAGTCGACGACCGCGAGCACCGAGCCGCGCCCGCGGATGCCGAGGACCTTCACGAGATCGCTCGCGTGGTTGCTCGCGTTGGTGGCGGTCTGGATCCAGCGGCCGGGGTGCGTGATCCGATCGGCTTGCACCGCGCGCACGCGCGGGTGCTTGCCCAGCTCAGCGGCCTGGGCCGGCGTGAGCTCGGCCGCGAAACCGTTCACCAGCCACCATTGCGCGAGGATCCGGCCCTTGTACTGGTCCCGGATCCGGGCCGTGATCTCGGCCTGGTCCTGCACCGCCTTGGCCAGCAGGTCGTCGGCGACCGCGCTGGCGACGCCGGCCGGCGCGCGCATGCTGACCGCGGCGCGGTAGCTCGACAGATCGAAGGACCGGTCGGCGAGCAGCACCAGGTAGCGCTGGGTGGGTGGTGGAGAGACGGCGGGGGGATCCTGGGGAAGGAACGCCGAGAACGCGGTGGCGAGCACCGCCGAAGGGAGTGCGGACATCAGTCGGCCTTGCGGGGAGTTCTGGAATCCAGGGGCGGGGGCTGGCAGCCGCGGGCGGACAGCAAGTTTTGCGCCGGATGCGGTGTGGGGGGGGCTTGTGGCCCATCGGGCCGCGGGCGTTACGAAACCGCTACGACAAGCGCGGCCTTCGACCGTATGGCCGCGTCGCAGCAGGCCACCTAGCAGCCCTGCCGTGCGCCGACCTCACCACAGCGCCCGTGGCCCGTCTGCCGGGTCCGCGTGCTGCCGGAACGTGCGCTCAGTTGCCGAGCCGCATCTGCAGCCCCTGGCTCGCCGCCCAGCCCGCGCCGCTCGCGAGCGGATCGTTCGGGATCCAGGTCTGCCAGTGGAGCGCGACGCCGAAGAGCGCGACGTCGTCGGGGATCGGCAGGCTCAGCTGGTGGGAGCCGGTGGCGGAGGTCGTGACCGGGATGTGGCCGGCGTATTGCACGAGCAACGTGCCGCCGTCGAAGGGCAGCGCGGCCGGCGCCAGGCCGAAGAGCGTGAACGCCGGCGCGTTGGGCCTGGCGTTGGCCAGGTCCAGCTGCCACAGCGAGGGGATCTTCGGCAACGTCGGGGCACTCAGCGCCGGCACCCCCAGCGTCCCAGCCTTGCCCAGGCCGTAGGGCACGTTCGCCGCGCGACAGCCGGTGCCGACGATCGCGAAGTTGCCATCGCTGGCGTCGCTGCCGCTCTGGTTCTGGGCGTCGCGGGCGACGACCTTGAGCCGCAGCATGCCGGTGCAGACGTCTGGCACGGTCCAGGGATGGGTGCCGATCGGCGGCAGCTGGCTCGCGAGGGTGACCGGATAGCTCTGGCCGCCGTCGAGCGAGAGCAGCAGGTCGACGGTGGCCACCGCCTGGTCGTCGTCACTGATCCAGGCGACCTGGTGCACGCTGCTGGGCAGCAAGCGCTCGCCGCCGTTGGGGGACTTCAGGTAGGCGGTCGGCGCGCCGTTTCCGCGCGCCTTGGGCAGGTGCATCGCGATGCAGTGCAGGACCCCGGCGTAGATCACGAGCGTTTCGCAGGGGATCTGCCGGATCGTGTGGTTCGGCAGCGCCTGCTGCCAGGCGGCCAGGGCCTGCGCGTTGTACGGCGCGACCGTGGGGTGCGTGTAGCTCGGGATCAGCACGAGCCCGTTGCAGATCACGACGTTGGTGTAGGTGTAGTGCGTGCCGTTGATCGCGAAGGCCGGCGTGCGGAAGACCTGGATGTTCTTCTGCTGGTACCAGGCCGCCGTCTGGTCGCAGAGCACGGCCTCGGGCAGGGTCGCGGCGCCCGGCCAGGTCGAGACCACGACCGTCTGATCGCCGCACACCTGCACCCACATGTCGAGGTGCTGCGTGAGGTCGATGCTCGTGCGGAAGGGGTTCAAGAGCGTCGTGTCGACGTTCTGGTAGAGCTTCCAGATCGCGACGATCTGGCTCTCGCTGAGCCCCGGGTTCTCGTTGCCGATCAGCCGCGTCGCGTACGCGCGGGCCAGCGCATCGAGGTGGTAGTTGCCGCCGCCATGAATCAGCTGGTGCTCGTAGAAGCCGTGGCCGGCGAGCGCCCCGAACGCCTTGGGCAGCACGTCGTCGG
>CAZSKV010000608.1:0-1781 GCA_964607495.1 uncultured candidatus Brocadiaceae bacterium | reverse complement strand
GGGCGCTCGACGCGTTGTTGCGCGGCGAGCGCCCGCTGGCGACGCAGACGGCGTCCTGCGGCTGCAACATCAAATGGCGCACCGCTCAGTAGCGGAAGCGCGTGACCAGACCGTAGTTGTAGGCTTCCATCCCGCCAGTGGTCGCCGACGAGTTGTTGTAGGCATAGAGCCGGCGCACCGGCACCGCCCCCGGCAGCGGCGTGAAGGGTGCGGCGTTGCCGGTGCTCGCGGCGATCCCGAGGCCCGGTTGCGAGGCGTCGACCGCGGCGGCCTGCGAGGTCAGCGTGAACGCGAGCAGGGTCGGATCGAAGTTGATGGTCAGCGTCGGCGTCGTCAGCGTGCCGCCCGCGGCGGTCGTCCCGGGGATCTGGGCCAGGATCGCATCGGTGTAGAGCTTCTCGTTGTTGCAGAGCCCGGGGATCGGCGTGTTGGGATTGCTGATGCCGACGAACACGACGGAGGCGGCGCTCGCGGGTCCTCCGCTCACGGCCCAGTTCATCGTCACGGAGTTGGAGGTCGACGAGGACGCGAAGTTCGAGCGGAGCTTCATCGTGCCGTTGGCCGTCGTGCAGCCGTTGCCCACGATCGCGAAGCCACCCGTCACCCCGGTGTCGCTTCCCGACACGGAATCCAGCGGATACGAGTTGGCCGAGGTGTTCGTGTAGATCACCGCCTCCCAGACCAGGTCCTTGGCCGAGACGTAGGGGTAGGGCACGTCGAACGTGATGTCCACGTCCCATGCGGCAGGCAGGAAGTCAGGGCGGTTGACGTGATCGGGCACGTTCAGGTTCTTGCGCGTGAACACGTTCACGGGTGTGCTCACGAAGTTGGTCGCGAACGTCGTCGAGAACGTCGGCAGATCGCCCTCGCCGAGGTTCAGCTCCATGTCGTAGCTGCGGGCCCCGTAGCTGGCGGTCGTGCCGAGCGTGCCGTCGCGCCGGAAGCTCAGCTGGGTCAGCACGCGCGGCGTGCCCTTCACGTCCCCGTGCACCTGCTGGTAGCGGAACGACGTGCCGTAGAACGGATAGGTGTTGTTGCTCCGCGCCTCGTGCTTGTCGTACGGGGCGGGCGAGGTCACGTAGCTCTGGGCCGAGAGTGCGGCCGTGAGCAGACAGATCGGGAGGAGTTGGTGGGTTGGTTGCATGGGTTCCTGGCTGCTGGAGAAACGGAGACGAGCGCCGGATCGTAGGCCGCGAACTCACCCAGGGTCCACCCCCTCCACGGCGCTGCGGCGCTCAGTAGCGGTAGTGCTCGGGCTTGAACGGCCCCTCGACCGGCACCCCGAGGTACTCCGACTGCGCGGGCGTGAGCCGGGTCAGCTTGACGCCGATGTGCTCGAGGTGCAGCCGCGCAACCTCCTCGTCGAGCTTCTTGGGCAGCGTGTAGACCCCGACCTTGTACTTGCCGGGATTGGTCCACAGCTCGATCTGGGCGAGCGTCTGGTTGCTGAACGAGTTGCTCATCACGAACGACGGGTGCCCGGTCGCGCAGCCGAGGTTCACGAGCCGGCCTTCGGCCAGCAGGATCACGTGCCGGCCGTTCGCGAGCAGGTAGCGATCCACCTGCGGCTGGATCGTGACCTTGCTCTTGGCGTTCTGGTTCAGCCAGGCGACGTCGATCTCGACGTCGAAGTGGCCGATGTTGCAGACCACCGCGTCGTTCGGCATCCGCTGCAGGTGCTCGGCCCGGATCACGTCGCGGCAGCCGGTGGTGGTCACGAAGATCTGCGCCTTCTCGACGATGTCCTCGAGCGTCGTGACCTGGTAACCCTCCATCGCCGC
>CAZSKV010000607.1:0-4111 GCA_964607495.1 uncultured candidatus Brocadiaceae bacterium | reverse complement strand
GTGCTGGCGCGCACGCGGTAGAGCCCGGGCTTGCCGTCGAGCTCGAGTGCGACCCGGGTCTGGCCGTGCACGCCGCAGCGCAGGCGCACCGGTGGGAGTTCGCGCCGGCTGCCGTCGGGGAGTGTCACGTGGAGCGTGACCGGCACCTCCTCGGCCGCGGTTGCGCGCGGACGATGCGCGCGCAGCAGCAGCGACGGTTGCTCGCCCGCATGGAAGCAGCCGAAGGTCGGATCGGCGCGCAGGTCGAAGGGCGACTTGCCGGCCTCGGCGAGCAGCTGCGCGAGCTCTTCCGCTCCGGGCGACCGCGCCGCGAGCCAGAAGGTCCAGCGCGACCCGGCCCAGGCGTCGCGGAAGTGGTCGATCGCATACGCGGTCGCGGCCGCCGGGAAGCGGGGATCGTCAGCCGTGGCGTAGCGGAACGGCCGCAGCAACGCGTCGCGCGCGCCCGGCGCCCCGTCTTCGTGCGCAAAGTCCTTGGTGTCGGAGAGCCGCGGCTCTAGCACGACGACCGTCTCGGCGCCGGCGCGCACGCGGTAGCACTGGTTCAGGCGCAGCGCCTTGAGCATCGCGAGGTTGCGCGGCTGCTCGACCCGCGCGCCGGCGGCGCCGGTCACCGGCACCGTGAACGGCTCGCCGCCGATGTGCAACAGGTGGCCGCCGCCCTGCAGGAAGCCGGTCAGCGCCGGCCAGAGCTCGGCGGGAAACGTCGATCCGTGCCGCCAGACGAGCACCCGCCCCGGTTGCAGTGCCTGCTGCAGGTCGGCCACCGACGTGGCCGCGAGGGCACCCGCGATCTCGGGCAGCTGCGCGACATCGCGCAGCGGGAAGCCGGGTTCGGCGAAGACGATGAAGAGTGGCGCGACGAGGTGCAGCATGACTGCCGCACAACGTAGCGCTCAGCTCACTTCGCGAGCTTGCGATCGATCGAGAGGGCGCCACCGCCGCCCACGACCAGCACGACCGCGAGGCCGATGGCCAGGATGTGGAACTCGAAGCCCTCGCCCTTCTGGTTGTTGCCCCAGTTCATGAAGAAGCCGTTCTGCCAATGGACAGTCCACATCGCCCCCGCCATCACGGCGCCGATGCCCAGCGCGCAGACCCGGGTCACGCACCCGAGCAGCAATCCGATCGAGCCCAGCGACTCGGCCAGCACGACCAGCAGCGCGATCGCATAGGGGAGGCCCGGCCCCTTCGTGACGTCGGTCATGTATCCCATCGTGCCTTCGAAGCCGTAGCCGCCGAACGCGCCGACGGTTTTCTGCAGCCCGTGGGGCAGCATCACGCCGCCGAGCACGAGGCGCAGCAGCGTCAGCCTGAAGTCGTTCGAAGTCTGGAGGATCCTGGCAAACATCGTGGCTCCTTGTGATTGGGCGCGGCACCACGTTCTGCGGGTCACGCGGTGCTTTCCGACAGGCTACCGCCGTCGCGGGGCAACATCACGCGCGCCGTGGACAACCACGTCGCGGCGCGGGACCGGCGGGCTACTTCAGGAGCGGCAGCAGGATCGGCGTCGGCCGGATGTCGCCTTCGCGGTCGCCGATGTTCGTCGGATTGCCGAGATCGTCGACCCAGACGCCCTGCGCATCCGGGAAGCCCCGCCAGGCGAGGTAGCGCTGCTTGTGGGCGCCGACCAGGCGCACGTTGTTCTGCACGATGTGGATGTTGTCGTCGAGCACGGTGTTCGTGCCATCGGCATTGGTGCCCGGCAGCGTGATGAACTGCACGACCCCGAGCCCGCCCATGCCGCCGGTCGGCGTCGCGTCCCACAGCGCGCCGTTCGGCGGCGGCGGGTACTTCGCCGCGATCAGCGTGCCGCCGAACGCACTCTGGCGGCTGATCCCGCCGTCGGCGGAGATCGCGAACGAGTAGTCGCGGTTCGCGAAGGTCTCGCCATGCGTAGCGATCTCGACGTGGGCCTGCGACCACAGGATCACCATCCCACCCGAGCCGCCGCCGCCCCCGCCGCCCTGGCTGTTGCTGCCGGCTTGCTCGCCGCCGCCGCCGTCCCCGCCGTCGGCGTCGAGCCGGCCGGTGGCGCCGATCAGGATCCGGCCGAGCGCGCAGATCACGACCACGCCGCCGCCGCCACCGCCACCGGCGCCCTTGTTGTCGAGGATCCAGTTCGGGTTCGCGAGCGGCGGGCAGAGGTGCGCGACCGAGCGGTCGCCGCCGCCGCCGCCGCCGGTGCCGCCGTGGAGTCCGCCGAGCTCGCCGGCGATCAGGCGGTTGCGGAACACGTCGTACGCGAGGCCGAAGAAGTCGTTGCCTGGGATGTTGTCGGTGAACGGACGCGCGCCGGCGTTGCCGCCGGGCAGCGTGCGGGAGGCCGAGCCGCTGGCGCCGAGGCAGCCAGGGCCGCCGCTCCCGAGCTGCTGCAAGAACGACGTGCCGCTGCTCTTCGTCGGGTACCAGGGGTCGCCCTGCGTCGCGTACGCACCCCCGCCGCCGCCCGAGCCGCGACCGCAGGTCGGATGGCAGCTCATCAGACCGCCGGCGCCGCCGGCCGCCGGATACTGGCCGGAGCCGAAGCCCGGTTGGCCAGTCGGATCCGGGCCCACCGGCGACACGCTGCCGGCGCCGCCGTTGCCGCCGCTGCAGTTGCCGCGGCCGCCAGGGGACGGGAAGTTGGCGCTGTTCAGGGTGTCGACGTGCGGAGCGTTCTCGCCGCGGACCGTGAGCTCGCCGTCGAGCTGGAAGTCGCCGGTCACGAGCCAGAGCATCGGCCGCGAGCCCGTGCCGCGGACCGTGACGCCCGCGCTGATCTTCACGTTGCGGAACACGAACACGCCACCGGTCACCGTGTACGGCGGGCCGGACTTCGGCGTGATCTGCGTCACGTCGGTGTTCAGCACGACCTCACGGACCTGCGGCTCGTAGTCGTTCAGGCTCTGGGCGCGCAACGTCGGCAGCACCGTGCAGCCGAGCAGGATGGTCAGACGGACAGGGATGGGCATCGTCGGGTCCTCACGCTTGGTTGGATGGGCCTGGTTCCGTAGCCTGCGTCCGCCCGCCCGTAACACCGGATCGTGCGGAAACCCCCGGCTCCTGCAGCACTGGTCACCATGTACCGCTTCGCCCTGCTCCTGGCCCTGACGCTCCCCGCCCAGCAGGCCGAGGTCACGGCGGTCGCAGCACCGCCGGTCGTGGGCACTCCGCACTACCAGGGTCATCGGGCCCCGCTTGCCCCCGAGCCGCTGCTCCGGCTGCCTGCGGGCCGGGTGCGGGCGAGCGGATGGCTGCAGCAGGACCTGCAGCGCATGGCCAAGGGCATGTTCGGCCGGCTGCCCGAGGTCTCGCGCTTCTGCCGCGATGCGGACAATGCGTGGCTCTCGCCCAAGGGCGCAGGCAAGCTCGGCTGGGAGGAGCTGCCGTACTGGTTGAAGGGTCTCGTGAGCCTTGGCGTGCAGACGCAGGATCCCCAGGTGCTCGCGGCCAGCAGGAAGTGGCTCGACGCGATCCTCGCGAGCCAGCGCGAGGACGGCTGGTTCGGGCCGGAGAGCAACCGCGAGCAGATGGATCTGTGGCCGAACATGCCGGTGTGCAAGGCCTTGATGACCCATTGGGAAGCGACGCAGGACGCGCGCGTGCTGCCGTTCCTGCTCGCCTACGCCAGATGGCAGCTCGAGGTGCCGCGCGCGCGCTTCCTGCACGGCTCGTGGCAGAAGTGGCGCGGCGGTGACAACCTGCTGGTCGCGCACTGGCTGCACGACCAGACCGGCGAGAGCTGGCTGCTCGAGCTGGCGGCGCAGACGCACGCGGCGACCGCGGACTGGACGACCACGATCCCGACCTGGCACGGGGTGAACCTCTGCCAGGGATTTCGCGAGCCGGCGCAATGGTCGGTGCAGTCGAAGGACGCGAGCCACCTCGCGCGCAGCGAAGCGATCTACCAGGAGGTCTACCGCCGCTACGGGCAGGTGCCCGGGGGGATGTTCGGCGCCGACGAGAACTGCCGGCCCGGATACGGCGATCCGCGGCAGGCGGCAGAGGCCTGCTCGATGGTCGAGATGATGTACTCGCAGCAGCTCCTGCTCGGGATCACGGGCGACATCCGGCACGCCGACCGTTGCGAGGACGTCGCGTTCAATTCGCTGCCCGCCGCGACGCTGCC
>CAZSKV010000606.1:0-8640 GCA_964607495.1 uncultured candidatus Brocadiaceae bacterium | reverse complement strand
CGATCCGCTGCTACAAGTGCGGCATGCACGCGGCACCGCTGCTGCTCGCGCTCCTACCCCAGCTCGGACCCGACGCCACGGTTTCCGTCGCCAACCGCACGCGCTTCGCGCGGGAGGAAATCGCCCGCGTCACGCTGCCGTTCGCGCGTGGTGCGCAGCGCGCGCTCCCGGCACTCCAGATCGGCGGCGCGCCGGCGAGCTGCGTGCCCTTGTTGCGCTGGTCCGATGGATCCCTCGCGGCCGTGCAGGCGCAGTTCCGCGTGCAGCTGCAGCCCGGCGAGCGGCGCTCGCTCACGGTCGCCGCGGCCACGGCAGCGCCCGCGCCCGCAGCGGCGACCGAGTGGCTGTTCCCGGCAGAGCTGCCTCTGCGCAGCGAAGTCGTCGATCCGTTCGCGCAGCGCTACGCAACCAGTCTCGAGCCCGCCGACATCGTGCACGCGAGCGCGCTCGTGCGCGTGCAACGCTACCGCGGCGTGCACCGCACGCCAGCCGGGCGGGAGCTGTTCGCGCTCGTCGGCTACCTGACGACCTTTGCCGGCGAACGCCGCGCCGAGCTCGTGCTGCTGCTCGACAACGGCGCGAGCCCGCACGGTCCACGGCCCGCGCTCGGGCCGCTGCGCTTCACGAGCTGGGCGCTCGCGAGCACCACCGAAGCGCTGCGCCTCGTGCCGCGATTCCGGCGCGAGAACCTGCTGAAGCCGCCGGCGCCGCTGCCGCAGGCCGGCTGGCAGCACTTCCTGCTCGGGCCCTCGAGCCAGCTCTACCTCGGCGATGCGACCGGCAAGGCGTTCCGCTTCGAGCTCTTCCTCGACGGCCCGGAGGCAACCGCGGCGCAGCGCACGAGCGCGCTCGCGGCCGCGGAGGCACCGTTGCGCCCCTTGCCGGCCCTGGCCTGGGTGCGCCGGACGCGGGCGTTCGGCGCCCACGGCGGCCCGGGGCCGCTGCGCAGCGACCACGACGACCTCAGTGGCCAACAGCTGCGGGCCTGGCAGCAGGCGCTGCAGCTCGGCCCGTTCTCGGGCTTCGGCGAGCTCGAAGACGCGGCCGCCCAGGGCACGCCGCGGAATGGCGACTCGGCGCTGCACAACCTGCTGCGCTTCGAGTCGGGGGACCTCTTCGACATCGCGGAGCTGATGGCGACCCAACAGACGCTGCGCCCGAGCCCCGGCCGGGCCCAGGTCCTGCCCGCGGACACCGCGCCGTTCCGCGCGGGCCTCACGCCGCGGAGCTGCGAGCGGCCGCATGGCTTCACGGCGCTCGACTACGAGCACTTCTCCGTCGATCTGCTCTACGACTATTACTGGCTGACCGGTGACCCGCTGGCGCACGACGAGCTCGTGCGGACGGCGCGCGGCCTGCGCCAGGTCCTCGAGACCGTGCCATTCCGGACCTCGCGCGGCGAGGGCTGGTGCCTGCAGGCCGGCGTGTTGCTCGCGCGCGCGACCGCGGATCCGGCGCTCGTCGGGTTCCTGCGCACGCACGCGTTGGCGTTGCTCGGCCAGCTCGGCCGGGTGCCGCAAGGGATCGCGCTCGCGCAGCCCGGGCACGCGCTCGGACTCGGTGAGCAGGAGCCGTTCGACGCGCCGTGGCAGATGGCGGCGCTCGTGCGCGGCCTGTCCGCGTTGCACGCCGAGACCGCCGTGCCGGAGTTCGCCGCGGCCGCCGTGCAAGTCGCCGATGTCATGGCCGGACCCGGATGGCTCGCGGGAGTAGGGCCCAAGTACCTCGTCTCGGCGCGCGACCCCGGCCGATACACGATGCCGGTCGCCTACGGCCCGCTGACGGGCACCGGGCTCATGCAACTGGGGGCGTTCGTCTTGGCAGAAGAGCTGAGTTCCGATCCGGACTCGCGCGCTCGGTTCGCGCGCCGCGCCCAGGAACTGGCCGCCGTGCAGGGACCCGACGAGCACGGCGTGTTCGCCGCCAGCCCCTGGACGCAGATCTGGCACGATCGCCGCGGGGGGAGCTAGTGGCCGGGACCGTGATCTACGCGTTCGGGACCGCGCCGGACCTCGTCGCCGTGCGCGGGGCCGCGAGCCATGCGGCGCTCGCGCGGCAGCTGCCGCGCCTGATCGTCGCCAGGCTGAACGGCAGCGGCGACCGTGGCGTGCGCTTCTTTCCGTTCCTCGGCCTGGACGCAGGCAAGCGCCGGTTCCTCGAAGTGCGCGAGATGCTGCCGGACGACGTGCTGCTGCAGCTGCATTCGCAGCGGGACGTCGTGCGCGTCGTCGGCGGCCTCCTGCACGCGCGCGGGATCGACCTGCGGGTGCTCGCGAGTGCGAGCGGCGAGGTGCTGTTCGCGCAGACGCTGCCCTTCGCCGCGCACGAACCCTGGGGGTTCGTGCGCCGCGCGCTCTTCGAGCTCGACGGGCTGCTCGGGGGCCGTGGCGTGCTGCCGCCCCTGCCGGCGCTCGCCGGCGAGGCGCTGGCCTGCTTCCTGAACGCGAAGGACGACCTGCTCGCGCTCGAAGCGAACTTCGTGCGCGCCGACACCGGCGCCGTGGCGGCGACGGCCGAGCGCCTGCTCGCGCTCGCCCCGGCCGAGGCCGAGGCGCGCGAGGTCGCGCTCGAGGTCGCCGCGCGGCTGGTCGCGGGCGGAGTCACGAGTCAGGGCCTCGCGCAGCGCCTGCTCGCGACGCTGCCGCACGCGAGTGCGGCGCCGGCTTTCGTCGAGCGCGCCGCAGTGCTCGCCGCCGCGGCCGCGCCGGCGCACGCGCTCGAAGCCTGGCTCGCGCTCGCGGAGCAGGTGCCCGCGCACGCGACGGCCGCCGTGCGCGCGGCTGCGCTGCTCACGCGGCAGGGCGACACCGAGCGCGCGGGCGCGCTGGTCGAGCGCGCGTTCGCGGCCGGTTGCCGCGCGCCCGAGCTGCTCGCGCAGCGCGCGCAGCTGGCCGAACGGCAGCGCGATCTGGCGACGCGGGACGGCTGCTTCGACGCGCTGCTCGCGCACGCCGAGCTGCCGGCGGCCGTGACCCAGCTCACGGCCCAGAACCTGATCCGGCGCGGCCGCATCGTCGAGGCCAAGGGCCTGGTGCTGCACGCGCTCTCCCGCGAGCCCGCGCATGCCGGCCTCAACCTCGACAAGGCCCGTGCCTGCATCCTGCTCGGCGAAGTGCACGAGGCCCGGCAGGCGCTGCAGACCGTGGCCCGGCAGAAGCTCGCGGCCCCGGTGCGCCTCGAGGTCGAGCGCCTGCTGCGCTATGCGACGCGCCCACAAGCCCTGCAGGCGCTGCAGGCCTGCGAGCAGGCACTCGGCGCGGGCGAACTGCCGACTGCGCTCGCGCACGCCAAGCTGACGGTGCGCGCGCACGCCGACGTCGCCGAGGCCTGGCTGATGCTCGGCATCGTGCGCCAGCGGAAGAACCAGCTCTGGCGCGCCATGCGCGCGTTCCGGCAGGCGCTGCGCCGCGATCCCGAACTCGGGGAGGCGCACAACCGCCTCGGCACGGTGTTGCTGCAACGCGGCCAGCACCTCGTGGGCTACATGCACCTGCGGCACGCGGTCGAGCTGCTGCCGCTCGAACCGGCGCCGCGGCTGCATCTCGCGCAGGCCTGCTCGCTGACCGGGAAGCGCGAGGAAGGTGAGCAGATGCTGGTCGAGGCCGAGCGGCTCGGCGCGACGGCGGCGACAGTCGCGGCGGTCAGGCGGGCATTCTTCGCGGATGCTGGGTAGCTTCCCGGCTCCATGAGCCAGGACGACCCCCTGCTGCGCTGGCGCCCCGGGTTCCCGATCACCGAGCGCTCGCACTACCTGATCAACAACTCGCTCGGCGCGATGCCGGCGCGCGCGCGGGCATCGGTCGGTCAGTATCTCGACATGTGGGATCAGCGCGGCGTGCGTGCCTGGGCCGAGGGCTGGTGGACCCTGCAGGACGAGGTCGCGGGAATGCTCGAAGGCATCCTCGGGGTCGCCAAGGGCACGGTGTCGATGCACCAGAACGTCGCGATCGCGAGCCAGGCGATCCTGTCCTGCTTCCGGTTCGAGGGCAAGCGCAACAAGATCGTGCTGGTCGAGCCGGAGTTCCCCTCACTGCTCTACCTCTACGAGAGCCAGCGCGAGCGCGGCGCCGAGATCGTGAAGGTGCCGGGCGACGCGCAGGGCATGGGCGTCGATCCCGAACGTCTGCTGGCGGCAATCGACGAGCGCACGTTGCTGGTGCCGGTCAGCCACGTGCTGTTCCGGACGGCCTTCGTGCAGGACGCGCAGGCGATCGTGCGCAAGGCGCGCGCGGTCGGCGCGTTCGTGATCCTCGACGTGTTCCAGGCGGTCGGCACGTTGCCGCTCACGCTGCGCGAGTGGGGCGTGCACGCCGCCGTCGGCGGGGCGCTGAAGTTCCTCTGCGGCGGTCCGGGCAACTGCTTCCTCTACGTCGACCCCGAAGAGCGCAAGCACCTGAGGCCGACCTTCACCGGTTGGGCCGCGCACCGGCAGCCGTTCCAGTTCGCGCCGCAGCACGAGTTGCGCGAGGACGGCGGCCGCTTCCTGAACGGCACCCCGAACGTGCCCGCGCTCTACGCGGGGCGCGAAGGCATCCGGATCGTCGCCGAGATCGGCAGCGCGGCGATCCGCAGCAAGAGCATGCGCCAGACCGCGCTCCTGGTGCGCCTCGCGCAGGCCCAGGGCTACAAGGTCTCCGCCCCGCTCACGCCCGCGCAGCGGGGCGGCACGGTCGCGATCGACGTGCCCGACGGCTACGAGGTCTGCCAGCAGCTGCTGGCCGAGGACTACGTGGTCGACTACCGGCCGCAGGCCGGCATCCGGATCGCGCCGCATTTCTACACGCAGGATGCCGAGTGCGAGGCGATCGTCGCCCGCATCGCCGAGATCCTGCGCACCGGCGCGCACGCGCGCTTCAAGGGCCAGGCGAGGCGGCCAGGATGAGGCTCTGGGACATCAGCGAGCCGATCTCGCCGAAGACCGCGGTGTTCCCCGGCGACACGCCCTACACCTGCGAATGGGTCGCGCGGATGGAGCAGGGCGCCTCGTGCAACGTGTCGACGCTGCGGATGTCGGTGCACTGCGGCTCGCACGCCGACGCGCCGCTGCACTACGCGCTCGGCGCGCCAGACGTCGCGGCGCTCGCGCTCACGCCCTACCTCGGCCGATGCCGCGTGATCGAGGTGCCGCGCGCACACTTCGTGCCGGCCGCGCTGATCGAGGCGCTGCACGGCGTCGAGCGCCTGCTGCTGAAGACCAGCCGCCAGCACGACGCGCACCGCTTCGACCCGGAGTTCACCGCGCTCGGCGTCGAGGCCGCACGCGCGGTCGTCGCGCGCGGTATCAAGCTCGTGGGCATCGACACGCCGAGCATGGACCATGCCGACAGCAAGGATCTTGCGGCGCACCACGTGCTGCTGCGCGGCGACGTGCGCCTCCTCGAGAACCTCGATCTCGCGACGGTGGAGCCCGGCGAGTACGAGCTGATCGCGCTCCCGCTGAAGATCGTCGGCAGCGACGCCGCGCCAGTGCGCGCCGTGCTGCGAGAACTCCCCCGATGAAGCGTCCGATCAATCCGAAGGAACTCTGTGCGCCGGTCGGCTTCGCCCACGGCTGGCTCGTCGAGCACGGCGAGGCGAAGACGCTCTACCTCGCCGGCCAGTGCGGCTACGACAAGAGCGGCCGGATCGTCGAGCCCGGCGACCTCGTCGCCCAGCTCGACCGGGCGCTGGCCAACATCGGTCATGTGCTGCGCGCAGCCGGCCTCGAGTTCGGCGACCTCGTGCAGTTGAACTTCTTCGTGCGCTCGCGTGACGACTACGCGCACGCGCGCAAGGACTTCGGCCGGGTCTGGCGCAAGCATTGCGGCAAGCACTTCCCGGGCATGGCGATGTTCATGGTGCAGGGTCTGTTCGACGAGCAGGCCCTGATCGAGATCCAGGGGATCGCCGCGCGTTGAGGCGCGGCGCTCACTTCACGACGATCTCCGCGGGATGCGAGAGGGTGACCTGGTTGACCAGGATCTCGAGCACGAGGCTCTGCAGGTAGACCTTGCCGCCGACCAGCGCCTGGTTGTTCGGCACCGTGACCTTTGCGGCGTCGGGGATGCCCGGCGTGCGCAACCCCGAGCCGAGCACGATCATCAGCGAGGGGTTGATCTCGACCGTGCCGATCCAGCCGGGGATCTGGATCGGGGCCGGCGCAGGACCCGCGGCCAGCAGCGTGCTCCAGATCGACTGCGTGGTGCCGCAGTCGCAGACGTGGATCGTCTGGGCGCTGTTGAGCGCTTAGGTCCAGGTGCGCAGCCACGCGGTCTGTGGCGGCCACGTCGGCCGGGCGAACCCGGTCAGGGCCGCGACGGGGTTCGTGGTGTCGAGTTGCTGCGTCATCGTCGGGCAGGCGGTGTAGATCCGCGATGGCGAGCCGAAGTACGACCAGTAGATCGTGCCGGTGGCGCCGCGCCGCCAGGCGTTGCTCTCCCACGCCGAGGTGTTGATGTCGCGCACTTCGACGGGCGCCGACCAGAGACTGGTCTTGGTGTCGAGCCATGTCACGTAGAAGTCGGAGGAGCCGGGACCGCCGGTGCGCGTGCTGCTGAACCACAGGATCTTGCCGTTCGCCTCCGGCGTGGGCGAGTGCTCGAAGGTGCCCGGCTGGTTGACCGCGGCGAAGCCGGCCTTGTTGCCCCAGGGCTGGCCGATCGCCGGCCGGGTGACCGCGTAGATGTCGCCGGCACCGGTCTCGCTCGAAGTGTAGAAGAGCGTGAGCCCGTCGTCGGTCAGGAACGGATCGTCGATCGTCCAGCCCGCGCCGTTGATCGGCGCACCGAGGTTCACGGGCGTGCCCCAGGGCGAGATCGGCGTCGGCCGGGTCACGGCCCAGCAATCGGAGTTGCCGACCTTCGGGGTGCGGCCGGTGCTGATGAAGTAGAGCTCGAGACCGTCGGCGGAGAGCGTGGGTTCGTAGTCGGCACCGCTCGTGTTGAGCGCGGTCAGTGCGACCGGCGTGCCCCAGGGCGAGGCCGGGTTCGGCCGAGTGACCTCGTAGAGGTCGTAGCTGCCGAGGCCGCCGGCCCGGGTCGAGGCGAAGATCATGGTCGTCTCGGCGGCGTTCAGGGTCGGCGAGAAGTCGATCTCGGTGCCGGTGGCGCCCAGGTTCAGCTGCTGTGGCTTGGTGAAGAAGCTCGGGTTCTGCGCGGCGATACCGGCGCAGCACGCGGCGAGCACGCAGGGACGTGCGAGGGACGCGATCATGGGGGACCTCCGAACGGGAGAGAGGGGGAAACGAGGCTCCCCATTGAAGCACGAAGGTCGCCCGCCGGGGTGGATCGTGGTCCCGGCGGGTCGGTCGCCCGGCAGTTGGCCGTTCAGAACACGTTCACGAGGTGCACGTTCGTCGTGTCGAACGGCGTCGTCACGTTCAACGGGTCGAAGGGCACGCCCTGCCAGTAGATCGCCAGGGACGGCATCGTCGTCGGGTAGGTGATCGTCAGCGCGGAGTAGCCCGAGGCGTCACAGGGCACCGTGCCGAAGTAGTAGAGGCTCGAGAAGGCGTTGCCGATCCCGAGGTTCACGAAGCCCGGCAGCGAGCTCGGCTGGTTCGACGGCGACACGAAGAGCAGGACCTGCCAATTCTTGTCGCTGTAGAACTTGTAGCCGGCGGGGAAGCCGCGCGCGGCCACGTTCGAGCCCTGCATGATCCCGGGGTGCACGCCATCGACCGTGAGTTGCAGCGGGTTGCTGATCCCGCCGCCGTTGTCGACGGTCACGTTCTGCACGCCGATCGGGAAGGGCACTGGCGCCGTGAACTTGACCTGGGTCGCCGAGAGGATCGAGAACGACGTGATCGTCGTGCCGCCGACGAGGATCTTGGTCGTCGAGTCGAGGTTCGTGCCGGTGAGCGTGATCTCGACCGGTGGCGCCTCGTAGGTGCGCACACTGCCGGGGTTGATCGCGGTCAGGGTCGGCGGGCCGCTCGCGGCGCGGCCGGCGCCGGAGATCGCGAAGTCGACCGTCGCCGCGCCCGGCGACAGGGTGTTCCAGGTGACCTCGGCCCGGAAGGTGCCCGTCGATGCCGGGGTGAACGTCACCTTCGCATAGCTGTTCCAGAGCTGCAGATCCGAGCCGACCAGCACGTTGTTGGGGTCGTAGATCCGCAGATCCACGTTCCAGGCGGTGCCGGCGTTCTGGCGCATCCAGGCGACCGTGATGTTCTTGCGCAGGCCCTGCGTCGCCGGGAACGAGAAGTTGCGCACCTTCGTGCCGCCGCTCAGCGTGCCCTTCTGCACGTCGCCGGCCAACGCCGCGTCGACGGCCCAATCGGCGCGCGAGACGCCGAGGCCCTTCTGGTTGCGGTAGGTGGTGTTCGGGTTGCCGGCTTCGCCGTTGTCGGAGTTGTTGGTGTTGTTCAGCAGGATCGCGCGGGTCTCGAGTGCGGTCATCGTGCTGCCACCGGCCTGCCGCACGAGCGAAGCGATCCCGGCGACCATCGGCGAGGCGAACGACGTGCCGCTCGCGTTGCTGTACGAGCTCTCGGTGTCCGGGGCCGTCGAGTTCACGCTTGCGCCGACGGCGGCGATGTCCGGGTAGGTGCGCCCCGTGCCGTAGCCGGCGAGGGGGCCGACCGACGAGAACGAGGACCAGGCGAGCGAGTTCTTGTTGATCGAGCCCACCGCGATGCCGTTGTAGCCGCTCTGGCTGCTC
>CAZSKV010000605.1:0-4148 GCA_964607495.1 uncultured candidatus Brocadiaceae bacterium | reverse complement strand
CCGAGCTTGCGCGCGAACTCGAACACGACGCGGCTGCGCGCCGCATCCTTCCAGAGCCCGGTCACGCCATAGCTCACGGCCTGCACGCGATGCTCGCGCAAGGTCGCCTGCAGCGCGGCGATCGCCTCGGGCGGTGCGTCGGGTCCCATCTTCCACTCCGGATGCGCCTTGCTCAGCGGCTGGCCGGGGAAGAACTCGACGTAGCGCAGGCCGAGGCGGTCCGCAGTGGCGATCACTTCGAAGGCCGTGCGGTCCCGGAAGGTCCAGGCCTGCGTGCCCAGCCGCCAGCCGAGGCTCTCGGCGGCCGCGTCGTCGCGCGCCAGCACCAGGGACCGCGAGGCGGGTTGCGAATCCTGGGCGGTGAGGACCGGGACCAGGAGCGCACAGAATGCGAGCAGCAGCGTCCAGGAGTTCATGCGCGCAGGTATCCAGCGGCGGCCCGGTCGGGGCAAGCACCTGCGGGCCGAAGCCCTGGCGCAGCCTGCAAGCGTCGGCGATCCTGACCGGCATGATCGCCATGCCGGCTGCGTCCGAGTTCGCGCCGTTCTATGCCGGCTATGTCGCCAAGGTCCCCGAGGCCGATGCGTTGCCGGCCCTCGAGCTGCAGCTCCTCGAGGTGCAGGCGCTCTGCGTCGGCGTGCCCCCGGCCCGCGAGCAGTTCCGCTATGCGCCCGGCAAGTGGAGCGTCCGCGAGATCCTCGGCCACCTGATCGATGCCGAGCGCGTGTTCGGCTTCCGCCTGTTCTGTTTCGCGCGCGGCGATGCGAACCCGCTGCCACCCTTCGACGAGAACGTCTACATCGCGCGCAGCGACTACGACACGGTCCCGCTCGCGGGTCTCGCGGCCGAATGGGCGGCCGCGAGGACGCTGAACCTGCTCGCGATCCGCAGGCTGCGGCCAGAGCAGTTGCTGCTGCAGGGCACCGCCTCCGGCGCGAAGGTCTCGGTGCGCGCGCTCGCGCGGATCCTCGTCGGGCACGTGCGCCACCACGTGGGGGTGCTCGCGGAACGCTACGCGGTCGGCACGGGCAGCAGGGCTTCAGGGCGATCACCCGGATCCATCTGAGAACACGGATGCCGATCGCGACGTGGATCCCCGTCATGCCAGCTTGGTCGGCACCTGTCCTGCGGGTCTGGGATGTGGCGGGCGCGTCGGGGGGAAGTGGATTGTCCAGCGGTGGCCGACGGGCGAGAACTGCGTGAACTACCTCCCGTACTTCTTCAGCTCGAACGCCGCCGAGGTCACGCTCCGGTTCTGACCGGGAGCCTGCGCTCGGGGTGGCATCTGGGACCCGCGCTGGCTCATGTGCCTCGAAGCTCCCCGCCCGCGGCCGAGGTTCACGCCGTGATCTTCTCGCCTACGCCACTGCGTGGGCAACTCCCGCTTCCCTTCGCTTCCCGCATGGCTGACATCCCGCAAACCTTGTGGTCGATGGTGCCGGAGGAGGGACTTGAACCCACACGCCTTTAGAGGGCGACGGATTTTGAATCCGTTGCGTCTGCCGATTCCGCCACTCCGGCGAGAGTCGAGGGCGGGAGCGTAGCGACCGCGGTTGCGCCCTGCCACTGGGCAAGCGCGGCGCTCAGCCGCCCGACGGGGGCGTGGCGGGTGGCGCAGCGGGCGTCTGGGGCGCGTTCGCCACGAGGCGCAGCAGCGCTTCCTGGCAGATCTGCGCGGCCTCCTCCTGCCGGTCGGCACGCGTCAGCACCTCGCCGAGCACGGCCAGGACCTCCGGCGTCGGACCGAGCTGCTGGCTCGCATGGCGCGCTGCACGCAACGCCTTGGCGTGCTCGCCGCGACGCGCGAGTTCGCGCGCGACGAGCAGGACCGTCCCTTCGGTCGGACACGCCTGCAGCAGGTCGCGCGGGTTCGCGAGCTCGGGATGCGCATCGAGCAGTGCGGCGGTCAGTTGCAGGGCCTGGTGCGAGCGGGTCTTCCCCCATTCGCGGATCGCGCCGCGCAGATCGCCCTCCTGCACGCGGATCTTGCCGAGCAGCACGCCACCACTCGGCGACTCGGCGTCGAGCGCGCGCGCCTTCTTGGCGAAGGTGCGCGCGGCGGCGAGATCGCCCTGCGCGAGGGCGGCCTCGCCTGCGGCCGCGAGGTCCTGCAGCAGGGTCGCGCGCGCGGCGTCCTTCTGGTGGTCCGGGCTCAACTTGAGGATCCGCTCCTGGTGCTGCACCGCCTCGGCCAGGTCCTTGCGCTCGCGGCAGACGGCGCGCAACAGCGCCAGCAGGCGGCGGTCGTCGGGGTAGGCCTGGTTCGCCTCGCGCAGGCTCTGGTCGATGGTCTCGGGCAGCAGCTCGCCCTGGGCGAGGCAGGCCTCGGCCCGCAGCTGCACCAGCGTGCGGCCGAGTTCCTTCGGCAGCCCCTTCTCGCGGACCCGCACCAGCCAGAGCATGGCTTCGTCGACCTTGTCCTGCTCGAGCGCGAGCCGTGCGAGCTTGAGCCGCGCATCCTGGACCAGGAACGGCGCCTCGGCTGGCGGTTCGCGGCGCGAGGTCGCGACCTGCAGCAAGAGGGCGTGCGCGGTGCCGGGTTCGGGGCCGATCAACTGCTCGATCGCCAGCAGGTGGCGCCGCAGCAGCAGGCCGGAGAAGAGCCGCTGCACGCGCCGCCGCAGGGCGTAGTAGGCGATCACGACGCCAGCCACCAGCAGCAGGTTCAGCAGCACCAGCCGCCCGGTCGGGTTCGCGAGGAAGGGCGTCACGAGCTGCAGCAGCAGCTCGATCCCGCGCACGAGCAGGTTCAGGATCGGCTGCAGGAACGCGAGGATCAGCAGGATCGGCACGCCGAAGACCAGGAGCCGCAGCCACGGGTTCTTCGGCAGCAGCACCTTGAGCGGCGCCAGGGCCGTGCGCTTGAGCAGGTCGCCGACGCTCATGTCCGCCTCCGGTGCAGCGCTTCCTGCAGCCGCAGCTGCAGGTTCGGATCCGCTTCGCGCGCGAGCAGCTCCCGCAGCAGCTGCGTCGCCGTGTCCCCCGGCAGGAGGGCGAGCACGCGCACGATCGCGACCCGCCGGTGCGTGTGCCGGCGCACGAGCGGCCCACCGAGCTTCTCGAGCCAGCCAGTCTCGGCATAGGCTGCCGCGAGCGGTTCGGCAGCAGGCGCCCCGAGTTGCACGAGCAGGCGCTGCAGCTCGCTGTCGATCGCCGACGGAGATGGGCCGAAGCACGCACAGACACGCGGGACGATCGTCGGGCCGAAACGCAGCAGCCGGCGCTCGAGCTCTGCCCGCACCTCGCTCGCACGGTCGAGATCCGCGAAGCCGGCGACGAAGTGATCGATCGCGCGTTCCCCGTAGCTGTCGAGCACGCGGCCGACCGCTGCTCCGAGCGCCGGGTGCGCGAGATGATCGAGCTGCGCCTCGGCCAGATCCCCGTCGTAGCCGCGCCGGATCAGCAAGGCGGGGATCGCCGGGTTCTGCGGGGACAGGGTCAACGCCACGACCAGCTCGAGATCCCGGTGGAAGGCCGGGTCGGCCAGCAGCACCTCGGCGAGCGGCGTCGCCTCCTGCAGGTTCGCGAGGAAGCGCTGCAACACCTCGGCGGGCGCCTGGTTCAGGCGGTGCAGGATCTCGATCGGCGGAAAGCGATCCAGCACGCGTTGGAACTCGGCCGGGTCAGCCAGCCTCAGGAAGTAGTCGATCAGGATCTTGCGCAGCTCGCGGTCCTCGGTGTCCAGCAGCGAGTCGAAGTGCGGCAGCGCGTCGCGGCCGAAACCCTGCACGATCCTGCTCAGGGCCTGCGTCGTGCTGCCGCCGGCGAAGAGCGAGACGAGGCCGAACGGGTCGCGTTGCTTCAGGCGGCCGTGGGCCACGAAGACCTCGGGCAGGATCGCCGGCCCCATGCGCGCAAGGCAGCGCGCGGCCACGGTCTCGAGCGGCCCTTGGCGCAAGGCCGCAGCCACGAGTTCCTCGACCGCCTCCGTACGCATTGCCACGAGTTCGGCTTCCGCGTCCGTTGCACCTCCAGCCGCGCGTTCGAGCGTGCGGCGCACATGGGCGCGACTCAACTCGATCGCGTCGAGCACTTCGCCGGGCGCGTCGAGTTCGGCGCAGAGCCGCGGCGAGCTCACGGTCGGCGCGAGCCGCGCGAGGAGCGCGAGCTCGGTCCTGACGCCAGGGGTGACCAGCGCCGTGCCGCTC
>CAZSKV010000604.1:0-2094 GCA_964607495.1 uncultured candidatus Brocadiaceae bacterium | reverse complement strand
GGAGGACTCCGTGACGAAGCTCCGCGCGAGCACGCTCGCCGCCGCCTCGCTGCTGGCGTTCGCCACCGTCTCCCGGGCCGCCGACCCCGGCGCCTTCGCCTCGCGGACCGCCGGAGTCACGTTCGCCTTCGGCGCGAAGCCCCGACCGCGGCCGGGCGGTGGCGTGCGACACGCGCCGTCGCCCCCTCGCTTGACGGTTCGCGCGGCCTCTTGTTTACTCCGCGGCCCGTAAGGGCGTTTAGCTCAGCTGGTAGAGCACTTGCTCGACAAGCAAGGGGTCACTGGTTCAAGTCCAGTAACGCCCACCATCTTCCCGGCGCCCCACTCGCGTGGCGTCTCGCGACCCCGGAGGTTTCGCCTCCGGGGTTACGTCTTTCCGGGGCCGGCGCCCGCCCGGTGGGGCGGCCCGGACGCGCGCCCGGCGCACGCGCCCCGGCTGCCCGCGCCCGGAACCGTGTGCTAGGTTGCGGTCGTACATCGCCGGTCGCCACCGTAGGGCGGACGGCACCGCATCGACCCCAGAATGGACGCGACCATGCCTGCAGCCCCGAACGCCGGACCCGACCTGTCCCAGTACCCGGGCGGCGAGGACCTGTACAAGCTCCGCCACTCGGCGGCCCACATCCTCGCCACCGCCGTCACCGAGCTGTTCCCCGAAGTGAAGGTGGCCGGCGGCCCGCCCGTCGAGGGCGGCTTCTACTACGACTTCGCCAAGCCGACGCCGTTCACGCCCGAGGACCTCGAGAAGATCGAGGCGCGCATGCGCGAGATCGTGGCGCTGGACCAGCCCTTCGAGTTCGCGGAGACCACCCGCGACGAGGCGGCGAAGGTCTGGAAGGACGAGAAGTACAAGCTGCACTTCCTGTCCGTGATCCCCGAAGGCGCCAAGGTCACCACCTACCGGAACGGGAACTTCCTCGACCTGTGCCGCGGTCCGCACGTGCCCAGCACCGGCAAAGTGACCGCGTTCAAGCTCACGCACGTCGCCGGCGCCTACTGGCTGGGCTCGGAGCGCAACGAGATGCTCCAGCGCATCTACGGCACCGCGTTCGCCTCGCAGGCCGACCTCGACCAGCACCTGCAGCGCATCGAGGAGGCGCTCAAGCGCGACCACCGCCGATTGGGCCGCGAGCTCGACCTGTACTCGATCCACGAGGAAGTCGGGCCGGGCCTGGTGCACTGGCACCCGCGGCTCGGCATGGTGCGCCACGTGCTCGAGGGCTTCTGGAAGGAAGAGCACCTCAAGGCCGGCTATTCGCTCGTCTACACGCCGCACATCTCGAGCGAGAAGCTCTACACGATCTCCGGGCACCTCGAGAACTACGCGGACATCATGTACTCGCCGATGCAGATCGACGAGCAGGCGTACCGCGCCAAGCCGATGAACTGCCCCAATCACATCATGATCTACAACTCGCGCAAGCACTCCTATCGCGAGCTGCCGCTTCGGTTCGCCGAGCTGGGCACCGTGTACCGCTATGAGCGCAGCGGCGTGCTGCACGGCATGGAGCGCGTGCGCGGGTTCACGCAGGACGACTCGCACATCTTCTGCCGCCCGGACCAGCTGCAGGACGAAGTGCAGGGCGTGCTCGACCTGCATCACCGGATCGTCACGACGTTCGGGTACGACTACAAGTGCTACCTGGCCACGCGCCCGCTCGACAAGTACCTCGGCACCGACGCCGAGTGGGAGTTCGCGACCGACGCGCTGCGCGGCGCGCTCGAGGCCCGCGGCATCCCGTACGAGATCGACGAGGGTGGCGGCGCGTTCTACGCACCCAAGATCGACATCAAGCTGCGGGACGCGATCGGCCGCGAGTGGCAGTGCGGCACCGTGCAGGTCGACCTCAACCTGCCCAAGCGCTTCGGCGTCATGTACACGGCGTCCGACGGGCAGGAACACGAGGTCATCATGCTGCACCGGGCGCTCTACGGTTCGCTCGAGCGCTTCGTGGGCATCTTCATCGAGCACACGGGCGGCGAGTTCCCGGTCTGGGTCGCGCCGACGCAGGTGATGATCGTGCCCGTGCACCCCAAGGCGTTCGAATACGCCGCGCAGACGAAGGCGCTGTTCGAGGCGGCCGGCGTGCGCGT
>CAZSKV010000603.1:0-7646 GCA_964607495.1 uncultured candidatus Brocadiaceae bacterium | reverse complement strand
GGCGACCACGTCGGCATGGTGGGCGCCGAGCGTCCACGTGCCGTAACCACCCATCGAGTGGCCGCAGAAGTAGACGCGGTTCGTGTCGAGCTTCCAGGTGCGGCGCGCGGCATCGATCAACTCGAGGATCCACTCCTCGGTGCCGGAGTCGGTCCAGCCGTGCTCGGTCTTCTCGAGCACCTCGGGGAAGAGCGCGAGCCAGCCGAGCTTCTTCGCCGCGGACTCGAACGCATCCCGCGCCGACCCTGCATCCCCGGCCCCGGCGCCGCCGCCGTGCATCGCGATCAGCAGGCCCTTGGGGCGCTCGAGCTCGCCCCCGACGATGTAGAGGCCACGCTCGGGCTTGGTCCAGAACCAGTGGGTGCCGCTCTTCGCCTCGAGCTTCCGGCCCTTGTTCCAGATCTTCTGGATCTCCTGACGCCAGCGCTTGTCCTGGGCGGGCGCGAGCTCCGGAACACCGGCGAGCCGCTCGAGGATCTCGTCACGCCGGCGCCGGTCCTCGTCGTGCGTGCCGTCGCGACGCAGGAACTCCTCGACGAGCTGCCGCTGCTCCGCGTCGCCGGGGGCCTGCGAGTTCGCAGCCCCGGCGCAGCCGATTCCGCAGAGTCCCAGGAGGATTCCGAGGCGCGGGCATGGTCCCATGCCGGGTGATGCTCGCGCTCCCGGGCGGCGTTGTCCAATCCGCGGCCCGACTCAGGCTCGCGCCAGGTATGCGACCAGCTGGTCGAAGGTCCCGGTCCAACCCGCCTGCATCGACCCGTGCCCAGCGGTGAAGGTCTTGCGCTCGGCGGCCAAGGCGTTCCATGCGCTCGATTGCACGGTGACCACGGTGCCCCTGCCGATGCCCGCGTGTTCCTCGAAGGTCACGCGCGTGAGCATCTCGAGCGGCCAATCCGGGGCGAAGGGCGCCCGGATCGTGTTCTGTTCTGGATCCGAGAACGACACGAGGAACTCGAGGCGCTCGCCGGGCACGATCTCGCGGAACACCCACTTGCCCCACATCTCCGGGCCGTTCTGGAAGCGCATGCAGTAGTGGAAGATCCCGCCCGGGCGCAGGTCGAGCTCGCAGGTCGGGATCGTGCAGCCCTTGGGCCCGAACCAGTGCGCGAGATGCTCACGCTGCGTCCAGACGCGATAGACGAGATCGCGCGGGGCGGCGAGCACGCGCCGGATCACGAAGGGCTCCTCGGCCGCTTCCTGGCCGCGGTCGGCCCGGGTCAGCTCCTCCAGGCGCTCGGCGAGGCGCGCAAGCGTCTGCTTGCCGCCTTCGACCGCGTTGACCTCGCGAATCACGAACTCCTTCGCCTTGCTGGACGGGAACACCGCGCGCATCGTGAGCCGCGTGCGCCGCGGCGTGCCCGGCAGCTCCTCGAAGGTCACCGTGGTCTGGAAGTTGACGGGCTCGAGGTCCCGCTCGCCGCCATGCTTGTAGATCAGGCGCGAAGGCGCGTCGACCTCGAGATAGGTGATCAGGTTGTTGTAGTCGCGGCCGTCTGGCCCGTGCATCACGAAGCGCCACTGGCCGCCGGGCCGCACCTCCATCCCCTGGGTCGTGGTCGTGAATCCGGTCGGCCCCCACCACGCCAGGATGTGCGCCGGGTCGGTCCAGACCTTCCATACGAGTTCGCGGGGCGCGTCGAGGACGCGGGTGGTCACGATCTCACGGTCGGCGGTGTTCGTCAGGTCAGGTTCGGGCTGGGCCATCGGGATGCTCCTGGTCGGGGGTATGTGCTCGGGTTCGTGGGTTGCCGTGGGGTGGATTGCGCCGGCGCGGGCGGCGGCCGCGAGCCTTCGGGCCGCGGCGCGTCGCGCTCTGCATCGCTTCGAGGTAGGCCGCCATCCGGTCGAGGCGCCCCTCCCAGAGCGTGCGGTAGTCCTCGAACCACTCGGCCGCGACCTTCAGGCCTTCCGGCCGGAGCTGGCAGGGACGCCATTGCGCATCGCGGCTCCGGGTCAGCAGGCCGGCATGCTCGAGCACCTTCAGGTGCTTCGAGATCGCGGGCAGCGTGATCGCGAAGGGTTCGGCCAGCTCGGTGACCGTCGCCTCCCCCTGGGCGAGGCGCGCCAGGATGGCCCGCCGGGTGGGGTCGGAGAGGGCAGCGAGCGTGGTGCTCAGGGTGTCGGTGGGCATCGAATTGTGCCGGTCGGCTAAATAACCAACTGGTGAAATACAATCCTGCCGCCCCACCGTCAAGGGGCGAGGAGCGCGGAGCGGTTGCTCGCGGCGCGGGCCGCTGCCCGAGGCTGGAGGAATGCGCTGTAACCCTGCGGCCCGCGGCCAGTCAGAGGGGACATGCCTGACGAGTCCCAGCCACACGCACCCCACATCCACGCCGCCGCACCTGCCACACCCACCGCGACAACCCACGCACCGCCTCCGCTCCTCGGCTCGTGGTCGGACCTCACGCTCTGGCGGCACGCTGCGCACAACACCTTGCACTGCCTGCTCGGCTGCCTGCTCGGCGACATCGCGGTGATGGCGTTCCTGCCGCTGCTCTGGCCCGAGGTGCCGACGCCCGTCCTCTTCGGTCTGGCGATCGTCGCCGGCATCGCCTCGTCGATGCTGCTCGAGACGCTCGTGCTGCAACGCCGCGCGGGCATGGGCTTCCGCCAGGCGCTGAAGGTCGCCTGGGGCATGAGCCTGATCTCGATGGTGGCGATGGAGCTGGCGATGAACCTGACCGACTGGGTGCTGATGGGCGGCGCCCGGATGCCGATCACCCATCTCGGCTACTGGCTCGCGTGGATCCCCTCGGCGGCCGTGGGGTTCATGGCGCCACTGCCCTACAACTACCTGCAGCTGCGCCGTCATGGCCGCAATTGCCACTGACTTGCGTGCAGCGCCCGTCATGAGCCCCAGCCGCCGCGAACGACTCGTCGAGCACCTCGAAGCCGTGACCGCATTCGTCCGGAAGCGGGTCGGCGACGGCGATCTGGCGGCCGACATCGTGCAGGACGCCTTCCTGCGCGCGCTTGCCAAGGCAGACGACCTGCGCGACGACGAGCGGCTGCCGGCCTGGTTCGGGCGCATCCTGCGCAACACCATGGTCGATGCGCTCGCGCGACGCGGCCGGGCGCGGCATCGGCGCAGCGACGTGCCGGCAGAGGAGCTCGTCGCGCCAGGGCCGGATCTCCGCGCTGTGTGCGCATGCCTGCGCCAGGTGATCGACGGGCTTCCGGCGGCGCAGGCGGGCGTGCTGCGGGCCGTCGACCTCGGGCGCGAGAGTGCGGCACGCGTGGCGGCAAGGCTGGGCATCACCACCGGCAACCTGAAAGTGCGCCGGCATCGCGCGCGCGCGCGACTGAAGGCTGAACTTCTGGCGACCTGCCGCGTGTGCGCAGAGCACGGGTGCGTCGATTGCGATTGCGCGGAGCAGTAGAGCGCTGCGTACTCGCATCAGCGTCGCCGCTGGATCCGGAACAGTTGGCCATGGAACCCTTCGACCGGGTCCAGCGCGTACCTCTGCACGATGTGCTCGTGGACTCCCATCATCGTCGGATTGTCCCCTCGGCTCTGGACTGCCGCCCAGCCACTCGCGGTCAAGTACACCTGGACGCGGCCGGCATCCTGCTGCCCGACGATCTGGTCCAGAGCTCTCCGTGCGTGCTCGAGGGAACCCTGGGTCGCAACGAAGCGCTCGATCTCGCCCCACACCAGCTTCGGATTCGCGCGCACGAACGCGATGATGTCTGCGCCATCGCGCGTGAAGATCAGGATTGCTGGACCATCATGCTCCGCCGCCCCCCCCCCCCCGATTCTGGCCACGGCATCACGCGGCATCGCATGGCTCTCGGGCTCGAGGACGTGGACCCGCAGCACAGCCGCGACGATCACGGAAGCCGCGAGACAGCAAAGCCAGAGCCTGCGGCCGCACTTCCCGCCGATCCACACGGCGACCAGGACTTCGAGGGGGAGCAGGTAGGCACCGTATTCGGGCAGGCCGTGCAACATCGTCAACGTAGGCACGAGGTACAGGATCACCAACGACAAGAGCGCGAGATGCTCGAGCCGATCGCGTGCCCGAAAGCACGCCACCAGGAGCGTCAACGAGAGCGGCGCGAACGGGAGCAGAAACTCCCAGAGCACCACACGCGCCGCGTTCACCCCAGCCAGCGTCGCGCTGAGTGTCGCCGGCCCAGCGTCGTGCGTACCGAGACGCGCGAGGCCGACGCTTCCCGCAACGCATGCCACGATTCCCACGAGACTGCACACATGGCTCGCGAGCAACAACCCGGCGCTGCGCGCGATGCTGCCCCAGCCACGCCTGTCCCGGCGCCCGAAAGCTGCAATCAGGAACCAGCCGATCGCCACGAGCAGAGCACCCGTCGCATGAACGCCCTGCGCGGTGCCGGTCGCGAGACCGGCGCCGGCGATCCTCAGGACCCCGCCGCGATCCGCTCCAGCCACGAGCAGCACGAGCGCGACGCCGGCAAAGGCCATGAACAGTCCGTGCACTTCCACGACGCCCGAGAACAACACCCACGCCGGACAGACCATGCAGAGCAACGCGGCGCGGATTGCGGCATTGCGGTCGCAGAGCCACACCCTGGCGACGTGGTAGGCAGACCAGACGCCAACCGCCGTCCCTGCGGCCGACACGATCCCGAGCACGTCGAAGAGCGGCAGCGACGTGCAGCCCATCCACCGGGTCACCGGGCCGAGGACTCGCAGGAAGAGCACGTGGTTCTGCCATTCGACCGCGCCATTCGCCAGGTCGAACACGATCCGCGGCCCATCGCCGTAGAAGGCGCTCGGCCGGATCGCCAGATAGCAAACCAGCGCCAGGAACCCGAGGCATGCGCCGTACGCGTGCTCGGACCATGAAGCCCTTGCTCTCATCACAGAGGATGTGGCAGGGAACGAGCGCCTGCCGTCGGCCACGCGAGCCAGCAGGCACTGGGCATGATCACGATCCGCGCGGACGATCACAAGCGGGCATCGGCGTCCCGCGATATCCCCCCCGGTGCAGCGAGCATCCCCCACGCGATTGTGGGCCAGCCGACTGGCCAGGTGCTGCGGACCAGGCCGGTCCAACGCGCGCAGGGACCATGTAGGCCGGTTCGCGGTCGCTGTCGACGCTGCGCCGCAAGCACCCTCCGACCGCGGTCCGACTCGCCGAGCGCAGCCTGCCCCCGGGTGCACTCACCACAGTGCTCGCCGGCCACCTGGGCCGTGAAGAAGCCAGATACGTCCACCAGACGATCACACATGTAGTGCGGTGTGGATGCGCAGGCTGATTGCGTTCCAGCAAGGGATGGAGATGGCTCGCCTGGCTGCAGACAAGCAGCTCGACCTGGGGGCCACCACCGATAGCGGCCTGATCAACGTGCCCTATGGTGAGCCGAAGCACACTGGCATCTTCATCACGATGCTCGAACCCGATGTCTACCGCTTCGTCCTGTCGCAGGGTCTATGGGGAATCAGGATCGAGGGCGCGGTGACGCTCTTCCCCCGGGATCTCGTCGAGAGGAAGGAGTCGATCCTCATCCGACGCTACGGCAAGAAGTGAGGCGGGCGGGCGGCACGAACGAACATGCCTCCGACCTGCTCGCTCTCGGCGCTCGGACGCGGTCGGCGATACACTCGATTGCGCCGAGTGGAGCGAGACCGCGCGCTCCTGATCAGTACTTGCGCTGCGGCAGCTCCGCCGCCGCCTGCGCCTGCTCGAAGAGCCGGTCCTCGACCACGACCTTCTTCGGCACCGGCTTGTGTGCGAGCACCTGCGCGAGCGCGTCGAAGGTCTTGGGTCCGAGCAGCGGCGAGCATTCGACGGTCGCGTTCAGCTTGCCGTCGCGCATCGCCTCGAACGCGAAGCGCATGCCGTCGATCGAGACCACCAGGATGTCCTTGCCCGGGGCGAGCCCGGCCTCCTCGATCGCCTGGATCGCGCCGATCGCCATGTCGTCGTTGTGCGCGTAGACCGCGGCGATCTCCTTGCCGAGCGCCTTCAGGCAGGCCTCCATCACCTCCTTGCCCTTGCCGCGCTTGAAGTCGCCGTCCTGTGACTTCACGACCTCGATCCCGGGATGCTTCGCGATCGCCTCGGCGAAGCCCTTCTTGCGCTCGATCGCCGGATCCGAGCCGGTGGTGCCGCGCAGCTCGACGACCTTGCCCTTGCCGGAGAGACGCTTCGCGAGCCACTCGCCGGCCATCCGGCCCTCGGCCACGAAGTCCGACGCGACCAGCGTCGCATAGAGCGACGGATCGCTGACGGTCACCCCGCGGTCGACGAGCAGCACCGGGATGCCGGCGGCCTTGATCTCCTTGAGCACGGGTTCCCAGCCGGCGCCGGTCTTGGGCGCGAGCAGGATCGCGTCGACCTTCTGCACGACGAAGGCGCGCAGCGCCCGGATCTGGTTCTCCTGCTTGTCCTGCCCGTCGGCGAACTTCAGCTCGATGCCGCGCGCCTTCGCCTCCTGCCGGATCGACTCGGTCTCGGCGGCGCGCCATGGGTTGTCGGCGCCAATCTGCGCGAAGCCGACGACGAGCGGTCGGGCGGGATCCTGGGCCGGGAGAAGCGCCCCGACCGACACGAACGCGAGTAGCAGTGCGCGCATGGAGGTATGAATGGACCGCCCCGTTTTACCAGCTACCCGTGATGAAACACTCCGCGCTCGGCCTCGTCGCGCTCGTGCTCCTCGGCCTGCTCGGTCTGACCTATGGCCTCCTGCGCAACGATCCGGCGACCGGCGAGCGCGGCGGCGACCCGGAGGCCGCGGCCAGGTTGCAGGGACTCGAAGCCAAGGTGCTCGAACTCGAGCGCAAGCTCGCGGCCCTCGAAGCCCGCCCCGATCCGGTGCTCGCCGAGCGCCAGCTGCCCGCGCCGGAGGCGAAGGAATCCGCGCGGTCCGGCGAGGCCGGCCAGCCCCGCGATGCCCGCTGGTACCTCGAGCAGTACGTGCGCTCGTTCGACGACGGCGGCGAAGGTTCCGAGTACTTCCGGTTGCTCGTCGACGCCTACGCGCTCGAACTGCTCGCCCCGATCTGCGCACTCGCGCGCGAGCCCGGCCGGCCACCCGGCC
The DNA here is from genome assembly GCA_964607495.1 of uncultured candidatus Brocadiaceae bacterium. Taxonomy (GTDB): domain Bacteria; phylum Planctomycetota; class UBA1135; order UBA1135; family UBA2386; genus CAZSKV01. Next base: position 623 of record CAZSKV010000603.1, on the reverse strand, counting down.
TGCGCCTTGCGATGGTGCGGATGCTCGCGAAGGCGCGGCTGCGCGGGGATCCAACCGCCCTGACCGCGCTGGTCGACATCCTGCGCCAGAACGCCGCCGACAACCTCGCGAACACCTGTCTGCAGTCGTGGAGCAAGCTCGCCGGGCCGGGCCATGCCCCCGCGCTCGAGGAGATCGTCTGGCAGCTCAGCAGCCCCTCGGTGCGCCGGAACGCGCTCCGTGCGTTGCTCCAGGCCGGCGGCGAACACGCCAACACCACGATCCTGCGCCTGCTCGGTACCGCCCCGGACGACAAATCGGCGCAGCTCCTGATCGGCCTCCTGGACGGCGCCGACCTCGAGGCGGCGCTCGCGGTGTTCCGGGCCGCATCCCAACGCAACCAACCGGTGCGGCTGACCGGTGCGCAGCGGATCGGTGACTTCGACGCGGATCCGTTCAAGAACTTCGTCGAGGACTGGTTGCGGGTCGAAACCGATCCCGAGGTGATCCGCGCGCTCGGTGGCGCGCGCAACAAGCAGAAGGCGCTGCAGAACTGGTCGGCGATGCAGGCAGCGGGAGCTCCCAACGCGACCCCGATCCAGGACGATCCCAAGGCCTGGGCCCCGCGCGACGCCGAGATGGGC
>CAZSKV010000602.1:0-1941 GCA_964607495.1 uncultured candidatus Brocadiaceae bacterium | reverse complement strand
GGCAAGCGGGCCAAGGACAAACTGCGTGCCTTCTTCGCCGCCCTGAAGGAGTGGTTCGAGTCGCCGGGGTTCCGGGGCTGTGCCTTCCAGAACGCCGCCGTGGAACTGGCCGATCCGGCCCACGCCCGGGGTCAATCGTGGCTATCAGAAGGACTTCCTGCGCGCCGACGGCACCCTGCAGACCGTGACCGCGGCCTGCGGGCCGCTGATCGATCGCGGCGGGTTGCTGCCGGCGCCCTATGCCGGGTGTGCGTTCGTCTGCGAGCCGGCGGCCAATCTCGTGCTGCGCTACACGCTGCCGGCGCCCGAGGTCACGCCGGACACGACCTTCCTGGCCTCGACCGACGAGCGCTTCAGGCCGGTGAATCTCGCGAACGGCCCCGACGGCGCGCTCTACGTCGTCGACATGGCGCGCGGGGTGATCCAGCACCGGAACTTCGTGACCACGTTCCTGCGCCGGCAGATCGAGGCGCGCCAGCTCGCGCAGCCGATCGGACGCGGCCGGATCTGGCGGATCGTGCCGCAGGCGCACCGCCGCGAGCCGGTGCGCAGGCTCGCCGGGTCGACCAGCGCCGAGCTCGTGGACAGTCTGCGCGACCGCAATGGCTGGGTGCGCACCGAGGCGCAGCGGCTGCTCGCCGAGCGCGAGGCGCGCGAGACCGTGCCCGGCCTGCGCGCGGTGCTGCGCGCGGACGGCGACGTGCGCGCGCGGCTGCACGCGTTCTGGCTGCTGGCCGCCTGGGAGGAGCTGTCACCACTCGAGCTGCGGGCGTTGCTCGCCGACCCCGAGCCGATGCTGCGCCGGGCGGCGCTGCAACGGCTCGAGCCCGCGTTGCGTCAGACCGATCCATCGCCGGCGCTCGCGGCGGTCAAGCCGCTCCTGCTGGATGGCGACCCGGGGGTCCGCGTGCAGGCCATGCTCTCGCTCGGCGAATGCGGCGCCGAGCAGGCGCTCGATGCCCTGGCCGGGGTCGCGCGCGTGCGTGGCAGCGAACGCCATGTCGCGAGCGCGATCGCAAGCGGCAGCCTGGGCCGCGAAGAGGCGCTGCTGGCCCGGTTGCGCGACGGCGAGCCGAAGCAGATCGCGCCCCTGGTCAAGGCGCTGACCAAGGCCCTCGAGAAATCCCGCGCCGCGACCCCGGCCAGTGCCGAGCCGAAGGCGGTGGCCGCCGGACGTCCGCTCTTCAGCGTCTACTGCGCTGGTTGCCATCAGCCGAACGGCGAAGGGCTCGCCGGCCTCGCCCCACCGCTCGCCGATTCGGCATGGTTGCGCGGCGGCCCCGAGCCGGCGATCAAGATCGTGCTGCACGGCGTCGCCGGGCCACTCGAAGTGCGCGGCGAGACCTGGAACCTGGCGATGCCGGGCCTCCCCGTGCTCGACGACGAACAGGTGGCGGCGATCCTGAGCTTCGTGCGGGCGACCTATGGCAACGAGCGGGAACTCGTGACCCCCGCGCAGGTCCGCGCGGTCCGCGAGGCGCACCGGACGCGCGCGAGCGCGTGGACGCAGGAAGAGCTGCGGCGCTGAGCGGATCGCGTCGGTGGGGGCGGCGCGTTGGCGGATGCCGGGACTGGCGGGGCTTCCGGTCGGCGGGCGGCGTGCTACGCTCTTCGGCTCTGCTACGTTCTTCCTCCATTCCAAGGACCCTTCCCCAGAACTCCATGCGAATCCATGCATTCCTGCTCGTCAGCACATTGGCGGCGAGCCTTTCCGCTCAGCAGTTCACCGAGACCTTCAGCTTCCCTGACGGCCCCGTGATCCCCGGGTGGACTCAGCAGAGCCTGACCTGGCAAGTCAAGGGTCAGCGGCTGATCCCGACGGGTGGCAAGAGCTTCCACTACATCACGATCGATCGCTTCACGAACGTCGCCGACTGCGTCGTCGACGTCGATGTCTTCTACCCGGCCGTCGTCGGCCTGCACTACGGCGGCACCTGCGCG
>CAZSKV010000601.1:0-4442 GCA_964607495.1 uncultured candidatus Brocadiaceae bacterium | reverse complement strand
CCCGTGCATCCGACCCCGGCGCCGCCGACCGCTACACTGTCGCCCGGGAAACGCGGCCATGTCGGCCGCACGAGACACAGGGAAGGGACATGCACGCCAACCGTCATGCGGGAGTTGCCGCGCTCGCGCTGCTCGCGGCCTGTTCGCCGGGCAAGGGTGATCCTTACGATCCTGGCACCGATCTGCCGGCCAACGAGGCCGACGCCGCGCGCATGGTGCAGCAGGCCACATTCGGCGTCGACGACGCGAGCCTGCGCCGGCTGATGTACCTCGGCTACACGACCTGGCTGCGCGAGCAGTTCGAGAAGCCGGCCTCGCTCCATCGGCCGTGGCTGCAGGAACAGCTCGACCTCGGGGCGACGCTCAGCCAGCGGCATCGCGTCACGCGTTGGTGGCAGCTCGCGATCCAGGGCGAGGACCAGCTGCGGCAACGCGTCGCCTTCGCGCTCAGCGAGATCCTGGTGATCAGCGACCGTGGCGGCGGCCTCGAGAGCGACGTGCTCGGTGGTGCGGGCTACTACGACCTGCTGGTGACCGGCGCCTTCGGCAGCTATCGCGAACTGCTCGAGGCCGTGACGCTGTCCCCGCAGATGGGCGTCTACCTGAGCATGCTCAGGAACCGCAAGCCCGACCTCGCGCGCAACATCCAGCCGGACGAGAACTACGCGCGCGAGATCATGCAGTTGTTCTCGATCGGGCTGGTCAAGCTGCGCGAGGACGGCACGCCCGAACTCGACAGCAACAACCAGGAGATCCCGACCTACGACCAGGACGTGATCGTCGGCATCGCGCACGCGTTCACGGGCTGGAACTACGCGCGGGCCACGAGCTGGGGCGGGGCGACGCCGAACCATCTGCCGATGGAACCGTGGGAGGACTATCACGACCGCAACGCGAAGCTCGTGCTCGATGGGCGCGTGTTGCCCCAGGCGCGCTCGGCGCGCGAGGAGCTCGAGGACATCCTCGACCAGCTCGCGGCGCACCCGAACGTGGGTCCGTTCCTCGGCAAGCAGCTGATCCAACGGCTCGTGACCTCGAACCCGAGTCCGGCCTACGTCGGCCGCATCGCCAGGGTCTGGGCCGACAACGGCAGCGGCCAGCGCGGCGACCTGCGCGCCGTCGTGCAGGCGATCCTGCTCGACGACGAGGCGCGCAACGGCCATCGCACGGCACCCGTGACCTTCGGCAAGCTGCGCGAGCCCCTGCTGCGCCAGACCGCGCTCTGGCGCGCGTTCAAGGCCCGGGCCGCGGACGGCCTCTACGACGACCTTGCCGACCCGAGCAACACCTTCGGCCAGGGGCCGCTGCAGGCCCAGACGGTGTTCAACTTCTTCCGGCCCGACCACCGGCCACCCGGCCCGGTCGCCGACGCCGGACTCCTCGGCCCCGAGTTCCAGATCCTGACGCACTCGCTGATCACCAGCACGACGAACGCCTACGAGAGCCAGGTGTTCCGTGGCCACGTCGGCTATGCGTCGGCGCGGCCCGACCAGGTCCTGCTCGATCTCTCGGCCGAAAGGGCGCTCGCTGCCGATCCCGCGGCGCTGGTCGCAAGACTCGACCGCCTGTTGCTGGCCGGGCAGATGACGCCCGAGATGCGCAACGTGGTCACGAACCACGTGAGCGCGGAGCCGCTCGCGAACGGCAACGGCCTGCAGCGCGCGCTCGAAGCGGTCTACCTCGTGATCTCGAGCCCCGAGTTCGCGATCCAGAAATGACAGGTGCACGATGAGTGATTCCCGACGCGATTTCCTCGGTCATGCGGTCCGCGCGCTGCTCGCCGGTTCGGGCTGCGGCCTGCTCGGGCGCTTGCACACGCTGCAGGAGGCCGCGCTCGATGCGGTGGCCGGTGCGCCGGCAGCCGAGTATCGGGCACTGGTCTGCGTGTTCCTGTCCGGCGGCAACGACAGCTACAACGTCGTGATCCCGCGCAGCAGCGCCGACCACGCGGTCTATGCCGCTTCGCGCGGCGACCTCACGGTGCCACAGCAGAGCCTGCTGCCGATCACGCCGATCACGACCGACGGCCGGGACTGGGGTCTGCACCCCTCGCTGCCCGAACTGCAGGGCCTGTTCGCGGCCGGCAGGCTCGCGGTCGTGGCCAACGCCGGACCGCTGCTCGCGCCGATGACCAAGGCGCAGTACCAGAACGGCTCGGTGCGGAAGCCGAAACAGCTGTTCTCGCACAGCGACCAGACCACGCTCTGCCAGTCCCAGAGCGCTGCCGCCGACACCGGCTACGGCTGGGCCGGCCGCGCCGCCGACCTGCTGCTGAGCCTGAACAACGGCCTCGCGCTCTCGCCGGGCATCACGCTCGCCGGTTCGACGCGGCTGCTGCGCGGCCAGACCGTGATCCCTTACAACCTCGGCACCAACGGCAGCGTGCCGCTCAACGGCTTCTCCGGCACGCGCGGCACGCGCCGGCTGCAGGCCTTCCAGGACCTGCTGAATCAGAACCACGGCCACGTGCTCGAACAGGGCTTCGCCGCGATCCAGAACCAGGCGATCGAGCTCGATGCGCTGATCCGGTCGGCGCTCGCGACCCAGGGCAACCTCGCGACCGTGTTCCCGGACACCTCGCTCGGCAGGCAGCTGCGCATGGTCGCGCGGATGATCGCGATCCGGAACGCGCTCCCCGCCGTGCGCCAGGTCTTCTACGTCGTCGCCCACGGTTGGGACACCCACTCCGGCCAGAACACCGCCCAGCCGACCCTGCTCGCCGACCTCTCGCGCAGCCTCGCGGCCTTCCAGGCGGCGCTGGCCGAGGTCGCGGTCGAGCCGAACGTGACGACCTTCACGCTCTCGGAGTTCGGCCGCACGCTGTCGAGCAACGGCCAGGGCAGCGACCACGGCTGGGGCGGCCACCAGCTCGTGCTCGGCGGGGCGGTGCGCGGCCGCGAGTTCTACGGCCAGATGCCGGACCTCGCGCTCGGCAGCGCCAACGACGTCGGCCGTGGCCGCATGCTGCCGACGACCGCGATCGATCAGTACGCGGCGACGCTCGCGAAGTGGTTCGGGCTCGACAGCGCGCAGGTGGCGACGGTGTTCCCGCGCCTGACCAACTTCGCGAGCGGGGATCTCGGGTTCCTGAACCCGTGAGCGGCGCTCAGGCCTCGGCCTTCTGCGCCAGTTCGCTGACCATCGAGAACTCGGCCTGCACGGGTTCCTTCGGGATGCCGAGGTAGAAGCTCGTGCCCTGGCCGAGTTCCGACTCGACCCAGACCTGCCCGCCGTGGCCGAGGATCATCTCCTTGACGATGTGCAGGCCGAGCCCGGTGCCGGAGATGCCGCAGGTGTTGCTGCCGCGCTGGAAGCGCTGGAACACGCGCGCCTTGTCCTGCTCGGGGATGCCGATCCCGTTGTCGCGCACGCAGAACACGTAGCGCTCCTGCTCGTCGGTGCAGGAGACCTGGATCAGGGGGTCGCGTTCGGGAGCCGCGTACTGCAGGGCGTTCCCGATCAGGTTCAGGAACACCTTGGTCAACGCCCACTCGTCTGCGCGGATCATCGGCATCGGCTCGATGCGGACGCGCGTGTCCTTCTCCTCGATCTCATAGCGCAGCGTGCGCAGGATCTGCGCGATCAGCAGCGTCATGTCGAGCTCCTTGAACTCGAACTGGATGCCATCGAAGTCGAGGCGCGAGCTGTCGAGCAGATCGCGGATCAGGCGCTCCATCAGGTGCACCGCATCGAGGCCGTTCTTGATCGCATCCCGGACGTTCGGGCTGATCTCGCCGAGGTAGCCCTTGTCGACCGTCGACAGCATCAGCCGGATCGCGGCGATCGGCTTGTTGAGGTCGTGGACGGTGTTCTGCGCGACCTCGACCAGCTCGCGGTTCTTCTGCTCGAGCAGGGTCTTGTACTGGTCGAGCTCCCCGAAGCGGCGCGCGAGCTCGACGTTCGACTGCACGGCCTTGTCGAGCAGCCCTTCGCGCTCCTCGCCGGAGTCCACGGCCACCGGCTCGGTCGCGAAGTCGGCGTTGGTCGAGATCGGCGCCAGCAGCTCCTCGTCGGAGAGGACTGCGCTCTGCGGGCTCGGCTCCGGCGCGGTCTTCGCGTCGGCGGCGTCGAGGATCGACAGGCCGGTCGGCAGCGTGCCGGGCTCCTCCATGCGCAGCGCGACCCGCGGCAGCGGCTTCTTGCTGACCTCGCCGCGCACCGAGTCGAAGAGCTCCCAGAGCTTCTGCCGCGCGCCTTCGGCGACGACCGCGGGATCGACCTCGCCCTTGCCGAGCTTGTAGGCCTTGACCTTGTTCTCGACCAGGAGTCCGGCGGCGTGCACGAAGGTCTCGAACACGCCCTGGGACTCGGTCGCGACGCTCGGGAACGAGGCCATGCCCGGACTGGTCTTGAACTGGGCGTCGAGCGCCTCCTCGCTCAGGATGTCGGCCAGATCCCGCTTGTTGTACTGCAGCACGATCGGGATGCGCTGCGGGTCGAGG
>CAZSKV010000600.1:0-20310 GCA_964607495.1 uncultured candidatus Brocadiaceae bacterium | reverse complement strand
CTCGAGGACATCGCGAAGGACGAACTGGCGCGCGGCGTGTTCATGCGCCGGATCACCCGCGGCGGGCAGGAGATCCCGATCGCAGCGAACGTCAAGATCGCGCGTGGCGACGTGGTCACGCTGGTCGGCCCGGAATCCATGGTCGAAGGCCCGGCGCGCGAGCTCGGTGCGATCGTGCGCCCCACGGAGACCACCGACTTCGTGGCACTCGGCCTGGGGATCTTCCTCGGTGGTGTGGCAGGTGTGCTGATCGCCCTGAAGATCGGCGGCGTCAGGGTGTCGCTGAGCACCAGCGTCGGCACGCTGCTCGCCGGCCTGCTCGTGGGGTGGCTGCGCTCGGTGCGGCCGACCTTCGCGCGCATCCCTGACGCGGCGGTCTCGGCGTTCACTTCGCTCGGCCTCGCGGCCTTCGTCGGCATGGTGGGGCTGCACGCCGGCCCGGTGTTCGTCGAGGCCGTGCGCCAGGCCGGGATCCCGATCCTGCTCGGCGGGGTGGTCGTGACCATCATGCCGATGCTCGTCGCGATGCTGGTCGGACGCTTCGTCCTGCGCATGAACCCACTGCTGCTCTTCGGGGCGATCGCCGGGGCGCAGACGATGACCGCGGCACTGGCAGCCTTGCAGGAGCGGTCGAACAGCCCGGTCGCGGTGCTCGGCTACACGCCGGCCGTGCCCTTCGGGCACATCTTCCTGACCACCGGCGGGACGATCGTCGTCTACCTGACCTGTTGACGCAGACCGGGCGCTGCGCGCCCGCTACTTGCCGAGCAGCTTCTGCCACTTGCCCTCCTGCAGGAGGTAGTTCTCGTAGCGATCGAGCGCCGCGGCCGCGGCAGAGCAGACGTCCGGCCGCTCGTCCTTGAGCGCCTCGAGCAGCGCCGGGACGGCCGCCTTGTCGAAGATCCGGCCGAGCTGCTGGACCGCGGTGATCCGGACGTTGCTGTCGGCATCCCGCAGCATCGCCTGCAGGTACGGTACCTGCTCGGGTTTGTGGGTGTCGCCGAGCACGCGCAGCGCACCGAGGATCGCGGAGCGGTCACCCTTGCGCACGCCACGCACGTTGTCGAGCAGCAGCTTCGCGATCGCGAGCCGCGAGGCGGCGGGAAGCCGCTGCAGCCACTCCCCGAACTCGGCGGGGTTGTCGCGCGGCAGGCCGGCCAGCTGGGTCACGACCAGCCGTTGCAGCTCGGCCGGCGGATCGAAGTCCGGTGCGGCGTAGAGCAGGCGGGCGAGACAGTCCGCCGACCTCGGCTGCTTGAGCATACGCTGCCAGAGCTCGGCCGGATCGGAGCCGGGCAGCGCCAGCCAGGTCTCGCTGGGGAAGCTGTCCTCTGGCACGGTGGGATGCCTGGTGAGGCCAGCGCGCACGCGGTCAGCGACTGCCGGATCCTCCTGCGCGAGCTGGCGGCACTTCGCGAGGATCCGGGCCCTGACCGACGCCTCGAGTTCGTGCAGGCGCGCCAGCGCCGGCTCGATCTGTGCGGCACCGAACCAGCGGTTCAAGGCGTGGTTGACGGCTTGAATCCTCGCCTTGTCGGGAGCCCGGTCCCCAGCAAGCTGGCCCCGCGCAAGGTCGAGGACGCTCGCCAGGTTCTCAGGAGTGCTCTGCTCGGCGACGGCTTCGAGGATCGCCGCGCCCGCGTTGCTGCCTGACCCGCTCCACCGCCGGGTCCCGGGATCCACGAGGAGCCTGACGAGATGGTCCAGGACCTTCGCGTCCGCCACCCTCGTCAGCGGTTCGATCGCCGGGGCCACGATCGAGTCGTCGGCGAGAAACCGTGGCGCCAGCTCGCGCAACCGCCCGGGGGTCTCCTTCTCCAGGCGCAAGATCGCGTCCGCGCGCGAAGACGTGCTCTCGCGCAGGTCGAAGGCGACCTCCTCGTAGGCGCGCACGTACGTGCCCGGCGTGCCGTTCTCGCGCATCAGCTGCAGGATCTGGTGCCGCTCCTGCTCCGCCCGCACGCGCCAGAGTGCGAGCAGGATCTCGGGATCGACGCGGACCCGCTTCTGGACCAGCCGATTGAGCAGGCGATTCCGCTCGTCAGGGCTCTGCAAGTGCAGCAGGACCTTCTGCGCGACCACGGGCCAGAACAGCGGGGAGCCATCGCGCAGCTGATAAGCGAGCGCGTCGGCAAGGGCCCGGCTTGCCGGCGCGTTGCCCTCGATCCGCTGCATGAGCTCGAGCACGGTGGGCTCGCCCGCATCGTCGAGGCCACGCAGCCAATTGCGCGCGAGGCCCTGGAAGCACTCACGATCCTGTTGCGCCACTTCGGCGAGGAAGTCGACGACCGACGGCCCCCGGACGTAGAACAGGGTCTCCTGCGCTTCGCCGATCGCGCCAGGGTCCTGTTCGGCCAGCAGCCGGCGCAGCCCGGCGACCACGTCTTCCGCCTTCGCGCCGTGCCGCGCACGGGCCCGCAGCGCGCAGGCCCGCACCGGGCCGCTCCTGGCCAGCTCGGCGAGCTCGACCAGGGGCAGCGCGGCATCCTTGCTGATCCGGCTGAGTGCGCGGGCCGCGTGCAGTTGGCGCGCTGGATCCTCGCTCTCGAGGAAGCGCCGCAGCAGGTCGGGCAGTCGTTGGTCCGGATGCGCGATCAGCAGATCGAGCGAGGCCTGCACTCCGAACGGGCCGAGCGAGTCGATCACCCGGTAGATCGTGGAATGTGCGAGCGTCCCCAGCATGGTGAGCTCGTTGTAGGCATGTCCTGGCGAGCCGGGCACGCCCCCGGTGCGCGTCGAGCCCTTGTCGAGCGTGCGCACCAGCGCCTCGACGGGGTCGGCCGGCGCGGACTGCGGGGCACCGGGGTCCTGCTTGCCTGCGAGCGTACGGTCGAGCTGCCGCTTCACTTCGGACTCGCGCGGACTCTGCGCCACGAGCGCGCCGACCAGACCCAAACCGATCCAGATGTTTCTCGTCATGTTCGCCTCCGGGAATGAGTGTCACGCCTCTGACGGGCGACGTTGTCAACGCCCTGTCAACTCCGGTCCGCGCGCCCCCGAGTTGACGCCGTCCTGACGTAGGATGGTGGCGGTGCGCATCTCGGTCGCGATCCTCGGCAGCCTGTCGATCCCGGCGATCCTGCTGGGGGGCTACAGCTACCTGAGCCACGGCGGTCTGCGCGCGGACTTCGCGCGCGAAGAGCGCGCCGCGGCGATCCGCACGCTCACCGCCCTGCAGCAACGATGGCAAGCGGCGCTCACGGCTGCGGCGTTGCAGCAGGGCCCCGAGTGCTGCGCCCTGGCACTGGATGCAACCAGCCGCCCGACCGGGCCCTTCGTGCCTTGGCCACGTCCGCTCCCGAGCGCCGAAGCCGAGCTACGCCTGGACCTCGCGCGTACGATCGCGGCGCAAGGCCAGCATGCCGAAGCCAGGGCGATGCTCGCGCGCGACCGCGCGCGGACACCGGCGCTGGAATGCACGCCGCTCGGCTTCGACCTGCTCGCCCGGATGCTCGATGCGAGCATCGCGCACGGGTTCGGCGATCCAGCGCCGGCCATGACGCTGCGGCAGGACCTGCTGACCGGCCGCGTGGCCCTGCCGGCGGCGGCCGCGCAACCGGTGCTCGCGCATCTCGCCACGCTGTTGCCCGCCGCCGCGTCGGCCGACACGGAGGTCTTCCTCGCAGCCGCACGGTGGCATCTCGCGCTGGAGGCCGGCGAGCGTGCACCGCCGACCTCACCCGAGCTCGGCGCCGGCGGTGAGATCGTCGTGCCGGTGTCCGACGGGCTCGCAATCCTGGCCAGGAACCAGCAGGAGGCCCTGCTCGAAGCCGCGCTGCGCGAAGCCCCCACCGGCCTCTCGCTCTCGCGCGCCCCGGGCCCCGCAGTGGCCAGCCTGCGCCTGCAGCCGGGCGACACCGAGGTGTTCGCGCGCTACACGCACACGACTGCGAGCAGTCGGCTCGGCCAGATCGCACAGGGCCTGCTCGCGCTCGCGGCTGCGGCTTTCGTGCTGCTGAACCTGCTGACGCTGCGCCTCGCGCGCAAGGAGCTCGCGCTCTCGCGCCTGAAGAGCGAGTTCATCGACCTCGTCTCGCACGAGCTGCGCACACCGTTGCAGGCGCTCTCGCTCAAGACCGAGATGCTCGCCCACGGCGACGTGCCAGCCGCCAAGGTCGCCGAGTACACGCACGCGGCCCATGACGAAGTGCTGCGCCTGACGGCTCTGGTCCGCCGCATCCTCGATTTCGCGCGCCTCGACAAGCAGCGTGGCGCGCCCGTGCTCGCGGCGCTCGACGTGCGGCGCTTCCTCGCGCGGTGCGTGCGCGAGAGCCGCGCCGAAGTGCGGTTCTTCGGCCACCGGCTCGCGGTGCAGGCGGCGCGCGAACTGCCGCAGCTGGCGGCCGACGGTGACCTGCTGGCCACCGCAGTGCGCAACCTGCTCGAGAACGCCGCCAAGTACTCACCACCGGGCACGACGATCACGCTGCGCGCCGAGCGCTCGGGCACCGCGGTCGCCCTGACCGTCGGGGACGAAGGCAGTGGCGTGCCGGAGCCCGAGCAGGCCGCGATCTTCGAGCCGTTCCGCCGTGGCGTCCGCGCACCCGGCCGGACCGGCAGGGGGCTCGGCCTCGCGATCGTGGCCGCGGCCGCACGGCGCCACCATGGGTCGATCACCGTCGCCAACCGGCCGGAGGGCGGGGCGGTGTTCACCTTGAGGATCCCGACGCGCGAGATCCCGGCATGAACTCACTGCTCGTCGTCGAGGACGAGGCCTCGATCCGCACCAGCCTCAGCGACTTCTTCACCAGCCGCGGCGCGCGTGTGGTCGCAGTCGCCTCCGCCGAGGCAGGCGACGCGGCGGCGCGCGCCGAGCGCTTCACCGCGATCCTGCTCGATGTCGTGCTGCCGGGCGCGACCGGCCTCGAGCTGCTCAAGACGCTGCGCCGCCGTGGCGACCGGACTCCGGTCGTCGTGATCACGGCGCGCGGTGCCGAGGAACAACGCATCCGAGGGCTCGAACTCGGCGCCGACGACTACCTGGTCAAGCCCTTCTCGGTGCGTGAGCTCGAGGCCCGGCTGGCCGCAATCCTGCGCCGCAGCGGTTCCATGCCCAGCCAGATCCGGATCGGCGACGTCCAGGTGGATCTCGCGGCACACCACCTGGTCCGCGGCGAGACCGGCGCGCACCTGACCGCGAAGGAAGCCGAGCTGCTCGCCTACCTCGTGCTGCACGCCGGCAAGACCTTCACCCGCCACGAACTGCTGCGCGCGGTCTGGGGGCACGACGCGATGCCGACGACCCGCACCGTCGACACGCACGTGTTCACACTGCGCAAGAAGCTCGAGCGTGATCCGGAGGCCCCGGAGCATCTGCTGACCGTCCACGGCGTCGGGTATCGGCTCGCCCCCTGAAATGCCGATGGAGTGCAGGTGCCGACCCTGCACGAGGAAGCGCCGCGCACGCTCGCCGATCCGCGCGAGCAGGATGCCTGGTTCCAGCGCCTGCCCGCCGGCAAGCAGGACGAGCTGCGGCAGGCCTGGGCGCGTGGCGAGGTGCGGCGCGCGAACTGGCAGACCAGGAGCCGCAAGAGCTGGAAGCGCTGGTGCCTGAACTCGATCCTGCTGCTGCTCGCGGCCCAGCTCTTCGTCAACGTGCTCGCCGAAGGGTTCTCTGCGTTCCCGAAGGCGCTTCTTGGCAGCCTCGTCTGCGGGCCATTGGTCGGGTACGCGCTGCACCGGATCGAGGCCGGCCGGTTCGGCGCGGGCTTCGTCGGCGCTGCGGGATACTGCCTCGCGCAGTCCGTGTGCTGGCCCTTCGGCAGCTTCGGCATGGTGCTCGGCGCATTGCTCGCGACCTACTTCTTCTCGGCCGCCGGGATCGTCGCGGAGTCGCGCGCCTCGCTCGAGTGAGCCTCACTCGATCCGCACGAGCACCGTCCCCTGCTCCGCGATCGCCCCTTCCTTCGCCTGCAGCTCCGCCACCTTGCCGGCGAGCGCAGCGGCGAGCTTGTGCTCCATCTTCATCGCGGTCAATACGACCAGGGTCTGGCCCTTCTCCACGGCATCGCCGACCTTGACCAAGACCTTGGTGATCGTGCCGGTCATCGGCGCCTCGATCGACTTCGCGGCGACGCTCGCGTCGCCCGCCTTCGCGCGGCCCTGCGCAGGCTCGAGGACATGCGTCTGACCCGAGAGGCGGACCTGCAGCATCTTGCCGGCCGGCGCGGCGTCACTGTCCCAGATCCTGCCCTCGAGCTCGAAGCGCACGCGGCCGTTCGGCAACCGGGTCGCCACGACCTCGTGCACACGTCCACCGACGCTCACCTGGAAGCGGTCGCCGCCGAGCGGCTTGCACTGCACGTGCAGCGGCTGGCCGGCATGCACGAAGTCCCGGCGCAGGCTCATGTCTGCTCCTGCCAGATCCGCAGGGCGCCGAGGTCGGCCCACACGGCAGTGCTGCCGGCCGCGCCCGGGCGCGGGGCGCTGTCACCCCGGTTCGCGCCGGACAACGCCAGGCCGAGCACCGCCCCGATGTAGGCGGCGTCCGGGGGCTCGCCGGACGGCCCCTGCACGAGCGCGGCGTGGTGCTCGAGGAAGTCGATCCGCAGGCGGCCGCTCTGGAAGTCCTCGTCCTCCACGACCCGGCGCAGGAAATCGATGTTGGTCGGGATGCCGAGGTAGGTCGTCTCGCGCAGTGCCTGCGCCATGCGCCGGCAGGCACTGCGCCGGTCGGGCGCGTGGACGATCAGCTTGGCGAGCATCGAGTCGTAGTGCACGGGCACCTCCATGCCCTCGTAGACGCCCGAGTCGATCCGCACGCCGGGTCCCTCGGGTTCGACCACGCGGACCAGGCGGCCGGCAGCAGGCAGATAGCCCTGCTCCGGACTCTCGGCGCAGATGCGCGCTTCGAGCGCCCAGCCGCGCGGGGTCAGGTCACGCCCTCCCAGCAACTCCTGCAGCGAGGCCCCGGCCGCGATCTGCACCTGCAGGTGCACGAGATCGAGTCCGAGCGTCAGCTCGGTCACCGGATGCTCGACCTGGAGGCGGGTGTTGACCTCGAGGAAGTAGAAGCTCCCGGCCGGATCGACGAGGAACTCGACCGTGCCGGCGTTCGTGTAGCCGGTCCGCTTCGCCAGCGCGACCGCGCACTCGCCCATCCTGCGGCGCAGCGCGGCGTCGACGGCCGGGGACGGGGCCTCTTCGAGCACCTTCTGATGGCGGCGCTGCACCGAACACTCGCGTTCGTTCAGCGCCACGACATGGCCGTGCTTGTCGCCGAGAATCTGGATCTCGACGTGCCGCGCCGGGAACACGCGCTTCTCGAGCAGCATCGTGTCGTCACCGAACGCGGCTTTCGCCTCGCGGCGCGCCGCCGCCAGCGCTTCGCGGAAGTCCGTGAGCCTCTCGACCAGGCGCATCCCCTTGCCACCTCCACCCGCGGAGGCCTTGATCAGCAAGGGCGCACCGATCTTCTCCGCCTCCTGCGCCAGCTGCGCGTCGTCGCCGTGGTCCTGGTTGAAACCCGGCACGACCGGGACTCCGGCGGCGATCGCGGCTGCCTTGGCCTTCTGCTTGCTGCCGAGCACCTCCATCGGTCCGGGATCGGGACCGATGAACACCAAACCTGCCTGCTGGATCGCGCGCGGGAACGCCGGATTCTCCGCGAGGAAGCCGTAGCCGGGATGGATCGCCTGGCACTCCTGCGCGCGCGCCGCCGCGAGGATCCGCGCGATGTCCAGGTAGCTCTCGCGCGCCGGAGCCGGGCCGATGCACACCGCGTGCTCGGCCTGCAGGACGTGCGCCGCGAGCCGGTCCGCTTCGCTGTAGACGACGACCGGGGTGATGCCGAGCTCGCGCAGGCCACGGCAGATGCGGATCGCGATCTCGCCACGGTTGGCGACGAGCACGCGCTGGAACAGAGCCATCGCAGAAGGAAACGCTGCGGCGCGCGGACTTTCAACCGCCACGCCGCCGCCGTGCCGATCTAGGCACCGGGTGCCGCGTCGGTCTCGCGCTGCCGCAGCCCGGTCAGGCCGTCCACCAGGTGCCAGAGCCCGGCGAGCGCGCACACGCCTTCGCCGAGCGAGCCGAGCAGCAGCAGGAAGCCCCAGAGTCCCGAGAGCACCGTGCCGGCAAGGCCGGCGGCGATCCCCAACACGAAGAGCCTGCCCGGCAGCGCGCAGCGCTCTGCGGCCACCTTCGCCGGCAGGCGGGCGACGTGCGGGAACGAGAGCAGCAGGAGGACCCAGAGCAGGCCGAGCGCGTTTGCGTAGGAGAACATCGCAGCAGCGCAGCCCTGATCGGGCCCAGAATCAAGGGGAGCAGGGCCGACCCGGGCCTGCCCGCCTCATCCCATGTGCTTGACGATCGCGTCGCCGAACTCCGAGCACTTGAGTTCCTTGGCGCCCTCGGTCATGCGCGCGAAGTCGTAGGTCACGGTCTTGGCGCCGATCGCGCCGTCCATGCCCTTGATGATCAGGTCGGCGGCCTCGTTCCAGCCGAGGTGCCGGAACATCATCTCGCCCGAGAGGATCACTGAGCCCGGGTTGACCTTGTCCTGATTCGCGTACTTCGGCGCCGTGCCGTGCGTCGCCTCGAAGATCGCGTGGCCGGTGTCGTAGTTGATGTTGCCACCCGGAGCGATGCCGATGCCGCCGACCTGTGCCGCGAGCGCGTCACTGATGTAGTCGCCGTTCAGGTTCGGCGTCGCGATCACGTCGTACTCGTCGGGGCGCAGCAGGATCTGCTGCAGGAAGTTGTCGGCGATCATGTCCTTCATCGTGATCGCCTTGCCGGCCTTGGTCTTGAGCGTCTGCCAGGGACCAGCGTCGATCTCAACCCCGCCGAAGTCCTTCTTCGCGAGGGCGTAGCCCCAGTCGCGGAACGCGCCCTCGGTGAACTTCATGATGTTGCCCTTGTGCACGAGCGTCAGGCTCTTGCGCCCGTTGTCGAGCGCATAGCGCAGCGCCGCGCGCACGAGCCGCTCGGTGCCCTGCTGCGAGATCGGCTTGATGCCGAATCCGGTCGTCTCGGGGAAGCGCACCTTCTTGAAATGCGCGGGGAAGTTCTGCGCGAGCAGCTGCCGGAACTTCTCGCACTCCGGCGTGCCCTGCTGGAACTCGATGCCGGCGTAGATGTCCTCGGTGTTCTCCCGGAAGATCACCATGTTGATCTTCTGCGGGGCCTTGACCGGGGACGGCACGCCCTGGAACCAGCGCACCGGCCGCAGGCAGACGTAGAGATCGAGCAGCTGCCGCAAGGCCACGTTCAGCGAGCGGATGCCGCCGCCCACTGGCGTGGTCAGCGGACCCTTGATCCCGATCAGGTAGTCCTTGAATGCGGTGACCGTCTCGTCGGGCAGCCAGTTGTTGGTCTGCTGGAACGCGGTCTCCCCGGCCAGCACCTGCTTCCATTGCACCTTGCGCTTGCCCTGGTAGGCCTTCTGCACCGCCGCATCGAACACGCGCACCGAGGCGCGCCAGATGTCGGGGCCGGTGCCGTCGCCTTCGATGAACGGGATGATCGGCTGGTCGGGGACGCGGAGCCCGTTCGGGCTCATCGTGATCTTGTCTGCCATGGAAGTCCGGTTGCGGAAAAGCGGAGCAGTCTAGCAGCGCAGCCTCCGGCTTCGAAGGGCTACGCGCGCTAGACCGGGCCGCCCGGGGGCGTCAGCTTGCGCTGCGCGGATTCGCGCTGCTGCAGCAGGAACGCCGCCCGCCGCAACAGCGGGATCCGCGGCGCGTGCACGGCGCGTGGCGTGCGCAGGGCCTGGGCGTAGAGCGCGGCGACCGCGCGCGCGTGCTCGCCCGGTTCCGGTGGCAGCTGCGGCAGCCGTCCGCGCATGCGTTCGAGCAGCACGGGATCGGCGACGATCCGCGCGATCGCATCGGCCAGTGCGGCCGCGTCGTTCGGTGGCACGACCAGCGCGGCATCGCCAGCGCGCTCGGGGAGCGCACCGATGCCGGTCACGATCGACGGCAGTCCGAGCTCGCAGGCCTCGTCGAGCACGAAGCCGAAGGTCTCGAAGCAGATCATCGGGAACACAGCCAGGTGCAGCCCGGCGGCGGCAAGCTGGTCGTACGAGAAGCGGCCGTGGAAGGTCACCGGGCGGCCCTTGGCGAGGCCTTCGAGCTCGGCCTGCAGCACCTGCGTGTCGATCCGGCCGAAGAGGTGCAGCTCGACCGGCCGCGGCAGCGCGACATGGCCGAGGCGGCGAAAGGCCTCGAGCAGCACGTGCGTACCCTTGCGGTGCGTGAGGTTGCCCCAGTAGCCGCAGCGGAACGGCACGCCGGGACCGCCTGCCGGGGCCGGCGCGATCGCCTTGCCGGCGAAACGCCGCGAGTATCCGAGCGATGCAACCGTGAAGCGCTCGCGTGGCGTCGCGGTCGTCTCGGCGATCAGGCGCGCGGTCGTCGCGGTCGCGCACACGACGACGCGCGCGAGCGCGAGCTCGCTGCGGTACTGGTCCCGGAACAGCTCGATGCCCTCGGCCAGCTCGCGTTCGCTCTCGTGGCCATAGCGCGGCACGCAGTCGAAGCAGCTCTTGACCGAGAGCGTGCGAAAACAGGCCTCGTCACCCGGGCGCACGCGGAAGCAACGCGGGCAGGAGGTGTACAGGTCGTGCAGCGTCACGACCGCCGGGATGCCGAGGCGGTCGGCGATCTCGACCAGGTTGCTGGTCAGGTAGAGCCACTGGTGCACGTGCACGAGGTCGGGACGCAACCGGCCGAGCAGCTCCTCGACCAGGGCCTCGACTTCCGGATGCCACGACTTCATGTGGCGGTCCGTGAACCAGTCGTCGCGGTGGATCCGGAAATGCCGCAGACCATCGCACGCGTTCTCGACGATCTCGCACCGCGAGTGCGGCTCGAAGCTGCCGGTCACCAGCACCGGCTCGATCCCGCTTGCGCGCTGCGCGTCCGTCAGGTCGCGCAGGTAGGACTCGATCCCCCCCGAACTCTCGGGATAGTAGTTGGCCGCGAAGTGGACGATCTTCACAGGCGCTTCGCGTCCTGTTGCGCGCGTTCGAAGTCAGCCGGCTGGCCGACGTCGTTCCAGTACTCGACCAATGGGAAGCGATCGATCTGGTCGCCGCTCGCGATCCTCTGGTTGAGGAAGGGCACCATCGAGAGCGGCGCGCCGGGCACGACCTGCTGCTGGATCTTCGCGGCGAACGCGTAGATGCCGGCGTTGATCGGGTAGCGCAGCACCGGCTTCTCCTCGATGCCGGTGATGCGTTCGCCGTCGCGGTGCACGACGCCGTACGGCAGCGGCGCCGGATAGAGATACGTGGCGACGGTCGCCACCGCGCGGCGCAGCAGGTGCTGGCGGCCGAGCGCGGAGAGGTTCACGTCGGTCAGCACGTCGCCGTTGACCACGAAGAACGGCCGCTCGCCGCGCGGCATCTGCGCGAGGCCGGCGCCGGTGTCGAGGGGCTGGCTCTCCTCGAGGTATGCGATCTCGAGCCCCCACCGGTCCCCAGCCGCCGCGTAGGCACGGATGCGTTCCTTCAGGTAGTTGACCGAGAGCCAGACCTTGCGCACGCCGTGCGCGGCCAGATGCCGCAGGATGCGGCCGAGCAGTGGTTCTCCGGCGACTTCGAGCAGGGGCTTCGGCGTCGTGTCGGTCATCGGACGCAGGCGCTGGCCGAGGCCGCCCGCCATCACGACCGCGGTGTCGATCCGTGGTGGCACGCGGCGGACGACGACCGGCTCGGGCGCGGCGACGAGCACGCCTTCGAGCTGTGGCCACGCCGTGAGCTGTTCGTGCGCAGCCGTCGGATCGGCGGCGATCAACGCGCGGCGGGCGACGTCCCAGACCGTGAGCGTCACGAGTGGTCGATCCTGCACGGCGCTGCGCAGCTCGCTGTCGAGCAGGGCGCGCACTTCGCCCTGGCGGCGCACGAGCCAGAGCGGATGCCGGCTGCGGCTGACCCGCTCGACGACCGCGGCCAGCGGCTGCTCCGGCGCGAGTTCGCAGCCGCTCGGCAGGGGCTCGGTCGTGATCGGCAGCTCGCTCATCGTCACGAGAACTTCGGGTTCGGGTTGGCCAGGAACTCGTCGAGGAAGGGCTTGGTGTTGTTGTAGAGCATCACCCAGAAGTGCAAGTTGAAGAACTCCGGGTTCTCCTCGAAGCGCACCCGGAACGAGATCGCGACCTCGTCCCAGCAGATCGCGTCGTCGAGCACCTGCTGCAGGACCGTTGCCGGCAGCGTCATCCGCAGGTTCCAGGGATCGCCCTGGCGCCAGTCGGAGATCTCGAGCCTGCCGGCGTGGAAGTGCAGACACCAGCTGCCGCCGTGCGGCCCGTCGCTGCTGACCACGATGCGGGCGTCGATCTTCGTGCACAGCGCCGGGTGATTGGTCGCGATCCGCTGGAAGTAGCGCTCGAAGTCGGAACGCAGCGAGGGCCGCGCCGGCGGCTCGGCCGCGCGCAGCGCCGTGAGCCGCGGTTGCACCTGGCGCGAGAGCAGCGCGAGCTCCGCGTCCTTGCGCGCGAAGTCGGGCGCCGGCCGCCTGCGCTCGAGGCCCTTCGCCGGCGTCCAGCGGTCCCCCGGATTCATCTGCAGGCCTTCGATCTCCGGCGCCTGCGCCGCCAGGAGCGAAATCGCCTCGTCCGGCGTGTTGATGTTGTTCTGGGTCTTCTCGTTCATCCACAGCTGCTCGGCGGCGAGGAGAGCAAAGTTGCCGGCGAACGGCACCGCGCGCCTGGCCTGCAGCAGCTTGCAGCGCTCGACGAAGCCCTGCAGGTGCTTGTTGCGGCGCCTGGCGCAGATCGCCGCACGCTGCTCGGGCGTGTACGCGTAGCAGGTCGGGAAGTGGATCGCGCCCGAGAACGGCACGAACACGAGGTCGGGCCGGTACCGCTCGCCGATCATGCGCAAGAACTCGTCACCGAGCTTGCAGTCGTTCATGTTGAAGATCGTCACTCCGCCGCCGCGAACGACCACCGCACTGTCCTCCCAGACCAGATCCGAGCGGAAGAGCGTGACCTCCAGATCGGGTCCCAGCCGGTGCGGCTGACCGAACGGGAGCGCGATCAGGTTGTGGAACCCCTCGCGCCGGAACTTGCGCTCCAACTCGTGCGACGTGAAGTCGGCGATCAGGCACTTCTGCTGCCTCGGCAGCTTGCGCAACGTCGCCCGGTCGAAGTGGTCCGGATGGTCGTGCGAGCACCAGATGTAGTCGACCGGCGCCACGTCCTCGAGCTGCAGCTCGAGCGGCGGGTAGTGGAACCACGAGTTGCAGTAGGCCGGATCGACCAGCCACGGGTCCATGAGCAGCGTCGTGCCACCGGCGCGCACGAGGATGCAGGCGTGGCCGAGGTAGGTGATTTCCATCGGGAGCGCAGCGGAGGGTAGCTGTTCGCCGCAGGGCCGGGGAAGGGCCAGCCTCACCCCAGCTGCGTGACCTTCAGTCCCTTCGCCTGGATCTCCGGATGGCTGAGATCGACCATCTGGTGCTGACCACCGACGAGCTCGACTTCGACGATCGGCCGGTCGATCACCTCGGTCTGCTTGTGCACGCGGCCCTTGCTGCCATCGCTGAGCTCCACCGGCGAGCCGGTCGGGTACACGCCGGTCGCGGCGATGAACCGGCGGAGCAGCTCCGGATCGAACTGGTCCTGCATCGAGATCATGATCCGGAACGCGCGCAGCGGCGACATCGCGTCCTTGTACGGACGCACGGCCGTCAAGGCCTCGTAGACGTCGCAGAGCTTGACGATCTTGGTCACGAGCGAGAGCTCGTGCTTGTGCTGGACCCGCGGGTAGCCGCCGACGCCGGGGACCTGGTGATGCCCGAAGGCCGCCGCCACCGCGAGCGGATCGGCGCCCCCGTTGTCGAGCAGGATCGCGGCCCCGAGCGCCGGGTGCTTCTCCATTTCGAGGCGCTGCTCGGGGGAGAGCCGGGTCCGGCAGTGGAGCACTTCGAACGGCACCTTGGCCTTGCCGATGTCGTGCAGCAGTGCCGCGACCCCGATCCGGTTCAGCAGCTGCTGATCGTCGGTCAGCGTGCGCGCAAAGTTCAGCGCGAGCACGCAGACGCGGATCGAGTGGCCGAAGGTGTAGGCGTCGTACTTCTCGTAGCGCGCGATGCCGAGCAGGTCCTTCGCGTCACGCGCGAGCACCTGCAGCACCCCCTCGATCACCGATTGCACACCCTGGAACCCGACGGACCCACCCTGGCAGATCGTGATCGTCAGGCCCTGCAGCAGGTCGACTGCCGACTGGTAGAGCGAGAGCGGAACCAGGACCTTGTCGTCGAGCTTCGGGGCGACCTCGGGCTTCGGCGGGGCCTCGCCGGCCGGCGGGTTCCTGGCCTGCGTGGGCGACTGCGCGGCATCGACGACTTCGAGCATGCGGGCCCCGGCGCAGCCGACCGAGGCGAGCTTCTGGTTCGCGAGGACCACCGTCGTCGCGTCGTCCTTGCGCGCACCAAGGGTCGCCATCAGGGCCCTGATCTCGTCCTCGTTGGCGTTGCAGTCGATCTGCAACGCATCGGCGCCACGTTCCTGGATCGCCTGGATCAGGCGCTTGCTCGACATGCTCGCGTCGAGCAGCGGGCGGTCACCGTGGACCAGGCAGCCGTCGATGACCCCGAGCGTGACCGACTTCTGGCCGGTGCTCGTCGCGAGCTCGCCCAGATGACGCCGGATCTCCTGGACCGAGGCCGTGACGCGCGGATGCGTCGCCGGGTAGACGCGGCAGTTCATCATCGAGACCACGATCTCGTCGACGAGGTTCGTGATCGGAACCGTTGTGTCCTGGAGGTTCGTCATCGCTTCCCCTTGAGGGCGGACTCGAGCGCGGATCTGGCGGCCATCCGCACCGCTTTGTCGGTCCGATCCAGCGTCAGGAAGCCCTTGCCCTTCGCGAGTTGGTGCAGCAGCTGCAGCGTGCCCGTGCCCGGGAACTCGGCGAGCCGCGTGATCGCATAGAGCCTGCGTTCGAGCATCTCCGGCTTGCCGTCCGTGCGCACGATGAAGTCCTGGATCTGCTCGGCTGCGAGCTCGCGAGCCTGTGTGCCGAATCCGCCTCCCACGATCCCCGTGCAGATCGCGTCCAGATACTCGAGGTCGATCGCCTCCGGAGGCTCGACAACGTCGAGCGCTGCCGCCTCGCGAGCCCGCGGTTGCAGGCGTCGCAGGAAGTGCACGATGCGCGTACGCACGGCATCCCCGCCGGTGCGCAGGATGACCTGCACCAGCGGAACGACGTCCTGGTGCACGGCGCTGAGGACCTTCTGCAGGCGGTCCTCGCGCAGCAGACCGCCGCTCTTCAGGGCCTCGGCGAGCCCGAGGATCCGCTCCTGGCCGATCGCGGCGCACGCCTCGGCGAGGCGCGCCGTGAGATCGGGGCGGTGGATCGCCAGCCCATCGAGCAGGATCCAGAGTCCCACCGGAAAGGTGTTGGTGATCTGGTCCCCGTCGACGACACCGGCGGCCACGAGCAGGTCGGCGCGGCCATGGCCGTGCAGGAATTCGATGACCCGCTGCGCCTGCTTGCGCGCCTGCGGGGCGACGTAGCGCAGGAAATACGGCTCCGCGTAGGTCTGCACTACCGGCGCCTGCTCCACGCCTGCGCGCACGAGCGCCTGCTGCAGCGGCTTCTCCAGCAGGGCGACGGCCTCCGGCGTCGCAGCATCGCCAAGGTAGTGCAGCAGCAGGCCGAGGTGCTCCGCAGGATTCACCGCGGTATCCAGGGACAGCGGCGGCAGGTCCTTGCGCGCCAACGCCGCGAACTCGCGCTTCAGCGCGTCGAGGTCGTCCAGGATCGCCTCGTCGCCGGCATGGCCTCGCAGCCCTCCGCCTTTGCTGACCACGCTCGCGGTCAAGGAGCCGACCGTCGAGAAGGAGACGCCGAAGACCCGCTTGCCGACCTCGTCGACCAGACGCTTGACCGTCAGGTCCTCGTGCGTCTCGGGCAGGCCGTTCTGCCGGATCGAGTGTTCGAGGGACTGCAGGATCCACTCGACGCTCTTGACCGCGCGCTCCGGATCGACGAGCGACTCGACGGGCATCTGCTGCACGATCGACTGCAGCAGGTGCATGCTCTGCAGGTCCTTCCGGTCCTGCGTGACGCCGCGCAAGCTCTCGTGCACGCGCTGCATCGCGGAGTGGATTCCCTCACACGATTCGAGCATCTCGAGCAGCACGCGATGTTGCGCGGAATCGAGTTCCACACCCGCCGCACCGACCGGGTCCGCGCCAGCATCCACCGGGCCGGACTTCGCCCTGGGAGCCGCGTCTGCACCGGTGCCGAACGTCCGGCTCTGGAAGCGGCGTTCGAGCAGCTGCATGCCCGGATAGGACTGCGGCCACAGGTCCTGGAAGGTGGCGCCCTTCTTCTGCCCCTGGAAGTTCTTGCGCAACTGCCTCCCGAACTCCACGAAGGCATCGGGCGCAACCGTGCGTGCGAGCTCGATGCCGGACAGCAGCGAGCGGTCGAGACAGGCACGCAGCCAGACGAGGTTCGGCGTCGTGAGCTCGATCGGGACGCCGAGCGCCTCGAAACCCGGACTCTTGGCGTGGATCGTGGCCCCTGCCGCTCCGAGACCACTGAGCAGGGCACTGAGCTTGTGCAACGGCTCCATGACGCGCGCGTTGTTCTCCGGGTAGACGAAGCTCGCCTTCAGGAAGTCAGCCAGACTCCTGACGAGCGCAGCGCCTGCCTCGTTGTCGATCAGCTTCGGAGGGTGCATCGGGCCGTCGGTTCTTCCACGCTCTTTTCGGCAGAGACCTGGACAAGTCTTGCCTGACTTTTGCCGGACCCGCGCGGGAGCCGATGATGGCTCACGAGAGACCAGCATGGGAACGATCACCGGGGCGGATGCGAAGTCGGTCTGTGCGGCGCTGCGTGCGCGGCTGGGTCTCGTGGTGGCAGCCCACGCCGAGGCAGCCGAGCTGCTCGTGATCGGCCTGCTCGCCGGAGGGCATGCGCTGATCGAATGCGTCCCAGGCATCGGAAAGACGCTGCTCGCGCGCACGCTCGCGCGCGCGGTCGCCTGCGCGTTCCATCGCATCCAGTTCACGAACGATCTGCTGCCCTCGGACGTCGTCGGCACGACTGTCTACAAACCCGACACTGGCAAGTTCGTGTTCGTGCGCGGCCCGTTGTTCGCCGACATCGTGCTCGCCGACGAGATCAACCGGACGAGTCCGCGCACGTTGTCGTGCCTGCTCGAAGCGATGGAGACCGGCACGGTTTCGATCGAGGGGAAGGGCTTCCGCCTCGGCGACCCCTTTCTGGTGCTCGCAACGCGCAACCCGATCGAGTTCCACGGCACGCAGCCGATGCCGGAAGCGGCGCTCGACCGCTTCATGATGCGGATCGAACTCGGCTACCCGGACCGCGACAGCGAGATCGCGCTCTACGAGGGGTCGGCGCCCGAAGAACGCCTGATGGGGCTCGAGCCCGTCGTGCAGAAGGAGCAACTCCTGGAGCTGTGCGCGCAGGTGCGGACGGTCGCCGTCAGCCGCGCGATCGCCGGCTACTGCCTCGCGCTGACCCAAGCGACCCGGCAGCATCCGGATGTCGTGCTCGGCGCGAGTCCGCGCGCTGCACTGTCGTTGCTCCAGGCAAGCCGTGCGCGGGCCCTGGCCGACGGCCGTGACTACGTGCTGCCAGACGATCTCAAGGCCCTGTGCGTCGCGGTGCTCGGCCACCGCGTCGTCGCCCGCGACCGCGCGCAGGCCCCGGCGATCCTCGCCGAGATCACGGCCCGGACCCCGGTCTCGCTCTGACCGGCACGAGCGCCATGACGCCGCTCGCCGTGGCACCGCGGGACCAGGCCCCACCTCCGCGGCTCCTGGCGCGACACGGCAGCGGCGGCCTGACAGGGCTCGGCTGGAAGGCCGCCGTGTTCAGTGCGTTGATCTGGGTCGCGTTCCTCGCCGCGCCCTACTCGAACCTCTTCTTCCTGTGGCTGTGCTTCCTCGGCTCGTTCGCGGGGCTGCATCTCTGGTGGACGTGGCGCAATCTGCGCGGCGTGCACGGCGAGCTCGTGCTGCCGCGAACCGCGCGGGCCGGAGAACCGCTGCGCGTCCAGGTCCGCGTGCACGCCGGCGAGTGCGTCCGCCACCTGCTGGTCTGCGAAGTGACGATCGCCGGTCACAGGCACGAGATCGCCCGCATCCCGAAGGCGAGTGGCGATCTCGTGGTCGCCGGGACGCTTCCGCCCCTGCCAGCCGGCGCGCATCGACTCTTGCGGGCGCGCCTCGCGACCTGGCACCCGTTCGGGCTGATCCGTTGGCGACGTCGCATCGCCTGCCCACCCGAGCTGCAGGTCGATCCGATCCCGGCGCCCGACGGCGCCGCGCAGACGCGTGTCGAGACCCGGACGGGAGAGCGCGAACTCAGCGGCCTGCGCGATTACCGGCCGGGTGACGGCAAGCGCGACGTGCACTGGAAGGCGAGCGCACGCCGTGGGTCGCTCGTCGTCAAGGAGACCGCGGTCCTGGCCGAGGCGGCCGACGCCGCCGCGCAGGCTCCCGAGGCCAGGGCAGCCGTGGCCGAGCCTCCGCGACCGACGATCGCGCCGCCGGAGAAGGCGCTGCTCGCGCTCGTGCTGGTCAACCTGCTCTTCGTTCAGATCACCGGCGCCGTCGGCCAGGTCTGGATGCTCGCACTCGCCGGACTCGCGGTCGCGATGCCAGTCCTGTCGCGGTGGCGCGAGCGGACCTGGTACCGGATCGCGTGGAACTGCGCGGTCGTGGCGCTCTTCGGCGAACTCGTGCGTGACGTGTCGCAGCGTTCGGTCGTCAACCTGCTCGAGGACGGCCTCGTGCTGGCTGCGTTCTGTCAGGTGCACCTGATCAACAACCTGACGCGCCTGCAGAAGCCAGACCTGCTGGTGTTCAACTCGTTGATGATCGGCATCGTCACGTGCTTCTTCTGCCAGGATCTCGTCTACGCGCCGGTGTTCGCGGCCTACGTGGTCGCGCTCTGCTTCGCGCTCGGGCCGCGCGAAGGCGGACTCCTGCGCGCGACCACGGCCATCGCGGCCAGCGTCGTGGCTTTCGTGCTCGTGCCGCGCGACTTCCAACGCGAGGGCTTCGCCGCGGATCCGTTCCGTCTCGCACAGACCGCCGCGCTGCTGCAGAGTGGGTACAGCGAGACGATGCCGCTCGAACGCAGCGGCGTGGCCGAACCGAGCGACGAAATCGTGATGGTCGCGACGGTCGAGATGGGGAGCCATGAGGACGTTCCGGCGCATTTCCGTGGCGGCACGCTCGTGCGCCTCGAGACCGAAGGCTGGCGTCCGGTCAAGGCCGCACAGACGCGCCTGCGTCATGGCCGCGAGGAACTCTGGGTGCAGCGCGAGCCGGGCCACTGGGTTCGGCCCGGCCACGTCGGGATCGTGCGTCTGGCGATCGACGTGTTCGACCCCACCGGCAACAAGCTCTTTGCGCCCCGCAATGGCCACGAGGTGCGCGTCCGGCGCGAGCACGAGCCCTTGCTGGCGACGGCCCTGGTCGACGGAACGCTGCGCTGGGTGCACGGCGGCGGCGGTTCGCGAGGCAGCGCCGCCTACCACTACGAAGTCGAGCTGCACAGACCGCCTACGCGGCGCGGTGGACGCATCCCGGCCCAGGTTCCCTCGGACCTGCTCGACGAGACCTTCCTGCCCGCGGAGTCGATCCCGCCGGCAGCCCAGGGCCTCGCCCAGCAGCTGCTCGCGAGCGCCGGCAGCCGCCTCGACCAGCAGGCGCTGGTCGAGCGCTTCCGCAGTCACCTCGCGACGAATCGCACGTATGCCTTGCCCGGCTCCTCCCAGTTCGCGACCAGCCTGGGCGCGTTCCTCGAGGGGCGAGGCGGCGGGCACTGTGAGTACTTCGCGTCTGCACTGGCGATCCTGTTGCGGCTCGTGAAGGTCCCCTGCCGGATCGCAACCG
The DNA here is from genome assembly GCA_964607495.1 of uncultured candidatus Brocadiaceae bacterium. GTDB lineage: Bacteria > Planctomycetota > UBA1135 > UBA1135 > UBA2386 > CAZSKV01. The sequence continues at coordinate 474 of CAZSKV010000600.1, read as the reverse complement.
GGTACCTGGCCGAGGAATGGGATGCCGGACGCACGCGGTTGACGTTGCGCAAGAAGCACGCCCACGCCTGGGTCGAGGTCTGCGATCCGCAGGGTGGGTGGTATGCAGTCGATGCGACGCCGGCGCACGCGTTCGCCGACAGCGCCGGCAGCGTCTGGCAGCAGGGGTTCGAGCGCCTGTCCGAGCTCTGGAAGCAGGTGACGACCTTCTCCGATCAGCAGCGCGGCTCGAGCCTGCGCTGGCTCATGTCCCTGCCCGGCGTGTTGTCGGTTCTGGCGCTGCTGGGGGCAGTGCACGTGGCGCGGACCTGGGTTCGGCGGCGTGCACAAGCGCCCGCCGTGCTCGCCTACCGTCGGGTGTTGCGGCGCTCAGGGTTGCAGCCTGGACCTGGGGAGACTCCGCGCGAGGTGCTGGCGCGGGCGGAGCGTGAGGGCAGGGCGAGCCGGGAGCTCGTGGTGGCGACGGAGGAGCATG
>CAZSKV010000599.1:0-1936 GCA_964607495.1 uncultured candidatus Brocadiaceae bacterium | reverse complement strand
GCTCCAGGTCCAGCTCCTGCTCGCGCTCGAGCGTGGTGCCGATATAGACCAGCAGCCGCCGGTCGATGCCCGCGAGCTCACCCTGGCCGCGGGCATCGATGCAGAGCACGGCGGTGCCAGCGGCCAGATGGGCCGCGACGTCGATTGCCGCCTTGCCTCTCGCGTCGGCGAGCACGATGCGCTTCTTGATCGGACCCGGCGGCAGGTGCACGACACCGGGGATCGGCAGGCCGCCCGCGCCGGCGATCGTCACGAGCTGCTTGCCGGCCGACTCCTGCAGGACCGTGAGCTTTGCCACGGGCAGCGGCGGTGGCGGCGGCGCGGGCAGCGGCATGCCGTGCCCGAGCGCGCGCATCGTGACGCCATCCGCCGGCCACCGTTCGAGGACGAAGAGGCGCGGGTCGGTCGGCGGCAAGGGCTCGCACTTCGGTTCGGGCACGGGCGAGCCGTCGCCCTTCGCGGCGAGCCAGCGCGCGAAGAAGCCGACCGCGAGCTCGCGCATCGGCCGGTTGTAGTCGTGCGGGCCGGCGAAGACCTGCGCTGCGACGCGGTCCTCGGCGCCGAGCACGCGCCAGAGCGCCTGCAACTTGCGCCCGGTCAGCTCGGTGCCTGCCGGCGGGAACTCGGCGTCGTCCTGCGCCCCGATCACGAGCACGGGCGCGGGTGCGCGGATCGCGAGCACGTCGGCCCGATCGCCGATCTGCAGCGTGCCCGGCACGTGGTTGCAGAGGCAGCCGTTGTGCGGGTTGACCTCCATGCTCGTCGCATAGACGACCGGCACCGCACACGTGAAGCGCGGGTCGGCCGCGAACGCGTAGACCGTCGCGAGGCCGCCGCCCGAGGCGCCGGTGATGCCGACCCGCGTGAGGTCGCACTCGGGGCGCGTCGCGAGGTAGTCGAGGCCACGCATCAGGTCCCAGACGTAGACGCCGGTCACGTTCGTGCCGCCGTGCAGCAGCTCCCAGTCGTCGTGCGGACCCTGTTCGCGACGCTCGATCTTTGCGTCGCCTTCGAAGCTGTGCCCCGGGGAGTCGACGACCAGCGCGACGAAACCGTGCAGCGCCTGCGCGATCGCGCGCGTCTGCACGACCGGCTCCTGCTTCTTGTGGCGCCAGTGGCCATGCGGGTTGACGATCACCGGCGCCTTGCCCTGCAAGCCGTCCGGCACGTAGAGGTGCGCGGTCACGTAGAAGCGCGGGCGGCTCTCGTAGACCAGCTTCTCGATCCGGTAGCCCTCGCGCTGGATCGTGCCGGTGATGCGCGCGTGCAGCGGCGTGCGTTCGGGCAGCGGGTCCAGGCCGAGAGCGCGCAGCAACTGCACCCTGGCTGTCGCCTGCCAGGTCGCGAACGCCTCGGGCGAGGTCGGAACCGGCCGGTGCGCGGCTTCCCGCACGCGGCGCTCGTAGAGCGCCTTCACGAGTTCCGGCCCCTTCCCATCCAGGAGCGCGTCCTCGCGGATCCGGCCTTGCACGGCCTGCGTGCTGTCGACCCCCTGCTCGCTCGCGATCACCTCGCCGAGGGTCAGGAACGGCACGTCGTGCGCGTTCATGAAGTCGGGCCAGACCGAGGTCGCGAAGTGCGCGCCCTCGGTGCCGGCATCGACGATCACGATCGGCTTGCCGCCGGCGAGCCGCAGCAGCTGCAACATCGCGCGCGCACATGCCGGCAAATGCATGAGCTGCATGAACCGCGCCTGCACCAGCCAGATCACGCCCTTGCCGTGTTCGCGCCGGGCCACGCCGCCGTTGCCGGCGATTTCCCAACCGGGCGTGGCCACGAAGCGCTGCCAGAGGATCGCGTCGGCCTCCACGCGCGGCAGGCCGAGCGCACCTGCTGGATCGAAGACGCGCTCGCGGCAGTTCTCGACCCGTGGCGGCGAGGGCAGCCAGGCGAGCGGGTAGCGGCCCGACGTGTAGTCCTGCTGCAGCACGAGCAG
>CAZSKV010000598.1:0-3314 GCA_964607495.1 uncultured candidatus Brocadiaceae bacterium | reverse complement strand
GGTTCGCGAGCTCGGCGAGAGCCGGGGCAGTCGTGAAGCCCTGCATCCGGAAGTTGCTCGGATGCACCTTCAGCAGCATCGCCGTCGCGGTGCCGATCGCCCGTTCGTAGTCGCGCAGGTGCGTCCGGTTGGTGGTCCCGACCTCGACCAGCTTGCAACCTGCCTGCACCATGACGTCCGGCATCCGGAACCCGCCGCCGATCTCGACGAGCTCGCCGCGCGACACGACGACCTCCCGGCCACCGGCCAGCGCTGCCAGCACCAGCGTCGTCATCGCCGCGTTGTTGTTGACGACCAGCGCACCCGGAGCGGCGCTCAGATCCTGCAGGAGCCCCGCGACCGCCTCCTCGCGCTGGTTGCGCTTGCCGGTCGCCAGGTCGACCTCGACGATCGCATAGCCGGCCGCCGCGACCAGCGCCTGTTGCGCGGCTCGCGCCAGCGGCGCACGGCCGATGCCCGTGTGCAGCACGACGCCGGTGGCGTTGATCACGCGCCGATGCCACAGCGCCTGCGCTTGCGCGCAACGCGCGCCGAGCGTCTCTTCGGCCGCCGGCGAGGCGCAGAGTGCTGCGACCTGCGTGGCGGCGAGGCGGCCCGCTTGCACGCCGGCGCGCACTTCGTCGAGGAAGCGGCGCGCCTCACGCAGCACGAGCGGCCGCGGCCAGGTCGCGAGACCGTCGCGGCGCACGAGCGCGTCGAGGGAAGGGATGTTGCGCAACGCTGCGGACGGGTTTCGCTTCGCTCTGTCCATCGTCGAGACCACCGCTACCATACCGCGCCATCGCATGGAGCGCGCGCGAACCTTGCAGCCTGACCACGATCCACGCGAACGCGCGTTCGCGCGCACGCTGGCGGTGCCGGACCTGGTCGCGCGCGTGCTGCTCGCCCGCGGCATCGACGATCCGGAGCGCGCGCGGCAGCACCTGAAGCCGGATCTCGGCAACCTGCACGACCCCTTCGCATTCCGCGGCATGGAACGCGCCGTCGCCCGCATCCGCGCCGCCGTGCGCCAGCGCGAACCGATCCTCGTGCACGGCGACTACGACGTGGACGGGGTGGCAGGCACCGTGCTGCTGCTGAAGCTCTTCGCGCTGATAGGCGGCGACGCCCGCGCCCACATCCCCGACCGCAGACACGGCTACTCGTTCAACCAGAGTTCGGCCGAGGCGATCTCGCAGGGCGGGATCAAGCTCTGCGTGTCGGTCGACAACGGCACCAACGCCTGCGACTGGATCGGCCGGATCGAGGCCGCCGGCTGCGACGTGATCGTCACCGACCACCACGGCACGACCGAGAACGTGGCCCGCTGCCACGCGATGCTCAACCCACGGCTGCCCGACGCCGGCTATCCGGACAAGGAGCTGGCCGGCTGCGGCGTCGCGTTCCAGCTCGCGACCGCGGTCGCGCAGTCGTTCTCGCGCGAGAAGAAGCTCTCGGACGAGTTCCGTGAGTTCCTGGTGGACGCGATGACCTACGTCGCCCTCGGCACCATCGCCGACGTCGCGCCGCTGCGCGGCGAGAACCGGGTCCTCGTGCACCACGGCTTGCGCGCGCTGGCGGTCAGCGCCAACCCGGGCATCCGCGCGTTGCTCGACTCGGCGGGGCTCTCGAACCGCTCCCCCGAGGCCGAGGACGTGGCCTTCCGGATCGCCCCGCTGTTGAACGCGGCCGGCCGCATGGGTCACGCCAGCGAGGCCCTCGCGCTGCTGATGGCGCGCGATTCGCAGAGCGCGCAGGCCGCGGCCAAGGTGCTCGAGGGCCACAACCAGGAACGGCGCAAGGTCGAACGGGCGCTGCTCGAGGTCGTACTCGCGCAGGCGCGCAACCGCCCCGAACCGATCATCGTGCTCGGCGGCGACGACTGGCATCCCGGCGTGCTCGGCATCGTCGCCGCACGGGTCGCCGAGACCTTGCTCAAGCCAACGCTGCTGGTCGCCTTCGACGGCGCGAAGGGGCGTGGCTCGGGACGTTCGGTGCCGGGCTTCGACCTGAGGGCCGTGCTCGCCCGGGCCAGCGCCTCGCTGCTCGCCCATGGCGGCCACGCGGCCGCGGTCGGTTTCGAACTCGAGAAGGCGCGCCTCGACGAGTTCCGCGCGCGGATCAACGCCGAGGCTGCTGGCTGCCTGCAGGCCCCGACGGCCTTCACCCCGGACGGCCATGCGCACCTGCAGGAGCTCGATCCGAGGGACGTGCGCAAGCTCGACCTGCTCGGCCCCTTCGGCACCGGCAACCGCAGGCCGACCTTCCGCTCGCTGGTGCAGCTGGTCGGCATGCCGAGCGTGGACAGCCGTTCGCTCGATCTCAGGTTCCGCGTCGCCCAGGACGGCACGCTGCTGCCCGCGCGCTGGCGGCACAACAGCCTCGAACGTTTCGAGATGCTGCGCGCGCAGAAGGCACCGGTCGAGGTCGTCTACACGCCGCGTGTCGCGCTCTGGGGCGAGGACGGGCCGGTCGAGCTGCAGATCAGCGCGGTCGGCTGCGGCTGAGCCCGTGGCCTCAGGCCGCGGCCGGCTTGCGCTTGCGCGTCGCGACGAAGAAGAGCACGCCGAGCACGACGACCGCGCCGACGAACCAGAGCATCTTGCTCTTGACGACCATGACCATGGCGTCCGGATCCTCGAGCAGGCGCGGCTGGTCGCCGAGCACCTTCACCCCCCACCACGCGAGGATCCAGCACCACAGGCCCGCGCCGACCGTCGTCACGATGCTGAACGGCAGGAAACGCATGCGCAGGATCCCCGCGGGGATCGAGATCAGGTGGCGCACGACCGGCAGCAGCCGCGCGAAGAAGATCCCCTTCAAGCCGTGCTGCTCGGCCCAGGCCTCGGCCAGCAGGAGCTTCTTCTCCGGCATCAGCATGTACCTGCCGTAGCGCATGACCAGCGGCCGGCCGACCCACAGGGAGACCCAGTAACTGACCGCCGAGCCGAACCACGAGCCGACTGTGCCCGCGAGCACGACCCCCCAGAAGCTCATCTTGCCCTGCGCGGCCCAGTAGGCGGCCGGCGGCATCACGACCTCGCTCGGCACCGGGAGGATCGAACTCTCGGCCGCCATCAGGAAGAACACACCGACGTACCCTCCGTCATGGACCAGCTCGAAGAGCCACTTGACCAGCTCGTGCATAGGACGAGCGTAAGCAACTGGCACAATCCGCCGCCATGCCCCGCCTGTTCCTGATCGACGGTACGGCCCTCGCCTACCGCTCCCACTTCGCGTTCTCGCAGAGCCGGCGCGGTGGCCTGACCACGCGGCAGGGGCTGCCGACCAGCGCGACCTTCGGCTTCGCGATGAGCCTGCGCGCGCTGCTCGAG
>CAZSKV010000597.1:0-4764 GCA_964607495.1 uncultured candidatus Brocadiaceae bacterium | reverse complement strand
GTTCTTGTTGCCCGGGACCGGGAGCGATGGCGCGGCCGTGCTGGCCCGCCGGATGCTCGACGGACTGCGGCAGCGCAGCCCGGTCGCCGGCGTGCCCCTGCAACCTGCGGCTGGGCTGGTCACGGTCCCGCAGGCGGGAATCACCCGCCGCGAGGAGTTCTTGCGCCTCGCCGAGGGCCGTCTGGGAGCCGCGCAGGCGGGGAGGGGGGCTCACGGTCTCTGCGTGGGCTCGGAATAGTCAACCGCCCCGGCCGCATCGGCCGGCCGAGGTGCGACGACCCGCACCTGATCACGTCGCATGTTCGACCGCTTCTTGAGGTTCGCCGAGGCTCGCCGCGCGCTCGCACGTGAGGACTTCGCGCAAGCACTGGAGTTGCTCGCGGATCCGCTGGTGCGGGAACACCGCAAGGCAGTCGAGTTGCGCGCCGAGGTCCTGCAGGCGTGGTTGGCACGCGCGCAGCGCCGGCAAGGAGCCGGGGAACTCGCGCTGGCCTTGGACGATGCGAAGGCGCTGCTGCAGCGCGAGCCGGCGCATGGCCCGGCGCAGGAGTTCGCGGCGCGGCTCGAGCGCCAGCGTGCCGAGGTGACGACGCAGGCTGCGGGCGCCCGGGCGCAGCTGGCCAAGGCGGAGCAGGCGGCCGGAGCGGGGGACCTGGCTGGCGCGTTGCGCCTGCTGGCTGAGCTCGACCCCTTGGCCCGGGCTTCGGCCGAGGCCGACCGCCTCGCCAAGTCCGTCGCGTCTCGCGATCAGGCGGCCAGGGACGCCCGGCGCGAGGCCGAGCAGCGGTTGGCTGCCGGAGAACCGCTGGCCGCGCGCGATCTGGTGCTGCGCGCCAGGGCCCTGGATCGGACCAGCAGCGAAACCGGCGCCGTGGCGGCCCGGGTCGCGGCCCGCCTCTGTGACCTGCGCCTGCCGGAGGCCGAAACCCTGGCGACAGCCGGCCGCTTCGAGGAGCTCGCGACCTGGCTTGCCGCCGAGCGCGCGGCGCTCCCAGAGGTGCAGACCGTGCCGCGCTTCGCGGCCCTCGAGCGCGAGGCCGCGGCCGGACTCGCGCAACGGATCGTGAGCGCCGTCGCGAACGGGGAGTTCAGCACCGCCCTGGCGATCGCGACCGCCAGCGAAGCGAAACTGCGGCATCGCCCCGAACTGGCGGCCGTGACCGCTGCTGCGGCGGACCTCGGCAAGGGTCTGCGTTGGCGCGACAGCGGCGAGGTCGAGGCGGCGGCTGCGGCGCTGCGCAGTGCTGCCAAGGTGTTCGATTCGCCGGCCCTCCGCGACCTGGCGCGTGAACTCGATGCGTCTGCGTCGGCCCTGCAAGAGGCCTTGACGGCGGCGCGCACCGCGTTGCGCGCCGGGGACCTGCACGGGGCACACGAGCGGTTGCTCGCGGCCTTGGCGGTCGCCCCGGGTCACGCGGTGGTCCGGGACGAACTCGGTCAGGTGGAGACCGCGCTCCGGCGGCGCGAGCAGCAGATCGGCGAAGCCCGGCAGTTGGCCGCGGCAGGCCGGTTGCGGGCCGCCCGCGAGGTGCTCGCGAGCCTCGGCTCCGCCGGCGCCGGTCCGGACGACGGTGCGGCCCTGGCCCGGGAGCTCGATTCCAAGCTGGATGTCGTGCAGCGCGGCGTGCACCAGGTCGAGACGGCGCTGCACGGCCGCGATTCGGCCTCCCTCGAGGGGTTGCGGCATTGCCTCCATCGCCTCGAGCAGCTCGAGACCGTGCAACAGGACTCGTCCGAGCTGCAGCGCCTGCGCACCGCCTTGCAGGCAGAGATCGCCGGCGTCGACCAGATCGAGCTCGCGAGCCAGGCGGCACAGGCCGGGGATCGTGCGGCGGTCGCCGGCGCCGCAGCGGCGCTCGGCGAGCTGTGCCCCAAGCTCCTGGGACCGGATCGGCTGCTCGCGCGCCTGCAGGTGCTGACCGATCTCGTGGGCGAGGCCCTGCGCAGCGAGGTCGCGCGCGGCAATGTGCACGCGGCCATGGCTTGGATCGAACCGTGGATGGCGATCGGGAACCTGGCCGGCGTGAGCGCGGACCGGAGTGCGGATTGCGTGCAGGATCTCACGGCGCGGGTCGCCGCCGCTGGCGAGGCGGCACAGGCTGGCGAGCAGGCGCTCGCGCGGCGGGATCTCGCGGCAGCGGAGTCCGCCTTCGATCGCGGCCGCCTCGCGGCTGCCGACGAGCCGGCGCTCCTGCGCCTGGGCGAGTCGCTGCGGCGGCTGCGCCTGCAGGCGCGGCAGCTGGACCATGCCGAGGCCCTGGCCTCTGCCGCGGACGTGCATGGTGCGCAGCAGAAGCTGGCCGGGATGCCGCCGACCCCGCCCGTGCTGCGGACCAGGATCTTCGACCTCAAGCAGAACCTCGCGCGGGCCCAGGGCCTCGAGCGGGCCTTCCTGCTGCGCGTCGACGAAGCCGGTGAGTTCCTGGTGCTGCGCGCCGACTCGGTCACGATCGGGAACCTGCGCGACGGATCGAGCGATCTGCCGATCCTGGCGAACCTCGCGGGCCGCCACGCGCGCATCCAGCGGTCGATCTCGTTCCATGGCGGCATGCAGGACCGGATCGTCGCCGAGAAGGGCGAGGTTGCCGTGAACAGCGAACCGGTCACCGACCAGGTCCTGCGCACCGGGGACAGGATCCGCCTCGGCCCGGTTCTCGAGCTGCTCTACGAGGTGCCGAACGCCCGCTCCCTGACCGCCCGGCTCTCGTTGCGCGGGTCGTTCCAGGTCGGGGGCGCGCAGCGGGTCCTGCTGCTCAAGGACCGCGGGCGGGATGGCCGCATCCTGATCGGCCCGGGGACCGATGCGCATGTGCGGGTCGCCCAGGCCACGGCCGAGGTCGAGCTCTACGGCGCGAAAGACGGCCAGATGAAGGTGCGCTGCACTGGCCAGGGCACGATGAACGGCAAGCCGTTCAGCGGCGAGCATCCGATCGTTGCGGGTGCCTTGGTCAAGGTCGGAGGGGCGGCTTTCTCGCTGCTGCCGTGGGCACCGCACTAGTGCCCTGAGGGGTGCCGCACCGCGGCCGCGGCTGCGCACGCCGGCGCACCTTTCAACCAGTGCCAAATAATCCGCACCGCGCTGCGGAAGTGGGGCACGAGCCGTCGAGGACCTCATGCTGGCACTCATCTTCGCGCTGACCCTGCTCCCCCAAGAACCCGGAACTCCGAAGGCATGGGTCGATTCCCCGGGGGCCGCGGCCGCTGCCGAAGCCTTCGTGGTCCACGGCACCCCGGAACTCGACCCGCGGGTTGCGACCGACGCGGCCATGGCCGAGGCTCGCGAGTCCCTGCGCACCCGCCTGCTCGATCAGGCGGCCACTCTGGTGGCCGGCCAGGCGCCGGCCTGGATGCCCGCCTTCCTGACCGACAAGGTGGCGCACAACTGGGTCGCGCGGCAGGACCTCGGCAAGGCCCTCCAGGTCATCGATCGCGACCACAAGGTCCGCGACCATGGCTTCGGCAAGAGCTACCAGGCCTACCTGCTCGTGCGTGAGGACACGCCCTGGCTCGAACGCGAATCCGGGCGGCTGGCGCTCGACCTGCGGCGCTCTGCCAAGACCTTCGCCGGCGGCTGCCTGGCCGTCGTCGGCGGTTGGGCCCTGCTGGCGCTGGTGCTGTTCTGGCTCGATCGGGCGAGCCGCGGCTACATGACCGGCCGGCTCTGGCTGCTGGGGCTGGTGCTCGGGGCCGCGTTCCCTTCGTTCCTCCTCCTCAATTGACCGGCAGTTACCATGGAAGCCCACATGCTCGAATCGAAGAGCCCCCTGCCGAGCCCACGGATCGACTGGGAGTCCTTCTACCGCAGCTATCGCAAGCCCGGCTACGTCCCCGGCTTCGAGATCATCACGAAGCTCGGTGGTGGCGTGTTCGGGCTCGTGTTCAAGGCCCGCAAGGAGTCGATCGGCAAGGACTATGCGATCAAGTTCCTGAAGGTCGACGACGAGGTCGTGCGCGACGCGGTCCTGCGCGAACTCGATTCGGTGCGCTTCTTCGCCCAGGTCGACCATCCGAACCTCGTGTCGATCGAGGACAAAGGCGAGATCGACGGCATCCCGTTCATCATCATGTCCTACGCCGGCGAAGAGACGCTGCGCAAGCGCATGGAGAGCGGCCGGATGTCCCGCGACGAGGCCCTGCGGATCTTCGTCCAGGCCGCGCGCGGCGTGCAGGCCCTGCACGAGCGCTCGTTGGTCCACTTCGACCTGAAGCCGGCGAACATCTTCCTGAAGGGCGACATCGCCCGGGTCGGCGACTACGGGCTCTCGAAGCTCGTGACCGAGTCGCGCAACTCGCTCTCGTTCGGCCGCGGCACGCCCTACTACATGGCGCCGGAGATGCTCAAGCGCCGCGGCGACCATCGCAGCGACGTCTACTCGCTCGGCATCCTGCTCTACGAGTGCCTGGTCGGCGACGTGCCGTTCAAGGGTGACTCGGAGTGGGAAGTGCTGCGCAAGCACGAGCTCGAGTCGCCTGCGTTCCCCGAGCACCTCGCCGCCGCGGACTGCAGCGTGATCGCGCGGTGCCTCGCGAAGGATCCCGACGAGCGCTTCCAGAGCGTCACCGAGCTGTTGCACAGCCTGCAGGCCCCGGCGGCCCTCGGCGAGAGCATCGTGATCCCCAAGGCGACGCGGCGGACGGCCGCGCCCGCGCAGCCCCTGCGGAGCGCCGGCCAGGAGAACCCCGACAGCCCGCACTCGCTGCCCTGGCAGCAGCCCGACCCCTCGATCCCGCGCGGTCCGGTCGGCGCGATCGTGCACGGCGTGT
>CAZSKV010000596.1:0-3361 GCA_964607495.1 uncultured candidatus Brocadiaceae bacterium | reverse complement strand
GTGCAGGTGCCGGGCCTGTTCGAGGGCACGGAGATCCTCGAGCAGCAGGATGATCGGCACCGGATCCTCTTCACGCTGCAGGGACTCGAGGATCTCCATCTCGAGGCCGCCGGCCTTCAGCACCAGCGGGTTGACGATCACCGCGGCTGGCCGCTCGTGTTCGAGGCTGCGGTAGGTGTCACCCAGCGAGTTCGTCGCGGTCGCCACGAAACCGGCCGTGTGCAAGCCGGCCAGCAGCCCCTCGACGGCGTCGCGGTGGTGGTTCATGACCAGCACCGCGCGGGTGGTCTGCGGCCGCGGGTCGTCGCCAGGGCTCACGTCTCGTGCTCGCGCGGGTCCGAGGTGGGTGACTTGGGTGTGTTCCACTGGGAGCAGCTGGGATCCAGCCTAAGAGGTCGTTCGCGGAGCGGAGGGACGCGGCTCGGCCCCCTCGAGAATGCCGCGCCACTCTAGAGTGGGCCGGGCTCCCTGGCAATCCGGGGCACGTCGTCCTTGACCACCAGGGGTCCGACTCTAAGATCCCCGCCCCAATTTCATTTCGAACCGAACCGCCCTAGCAGCGCTCCAAGCGAATCCACCGTGCCTCTAGTCACCGTCCAGGAACTCATCGACGCAGGTGTGCACTTCGGCCACCAGGCCAGCCGTTGGAACCCGAAGATGAAGCCGTTCATCTACGGGAAGCGGCACAAGATCCACATCATCAACCTGCAGGAGACGATCCGCGGCCTGCATCAGGCCTGCCACTTCCTGCGCAGGCTCGCTGCGACCGGCGCCCAGATCCTGTTCCTCGGCACGAAGAAACAGATCCGCGCCGTCGTCGAGGCCGAGGCCAAGCGCTGTGGCATGCCGGCGGTCACCGAGCGTTGGATCGGCGGCACGCTGACCAACTTTGCGACCGTGCGGGAGCGGCTCAAGCGGCTCGAGGAACTCGAGACGATGGAGTCGAACGGCACGATGGAGAAGTTCAAGAAGCGCGATCAGTCGATGATGCGCCGCGAGATGCGCAAGATCCGGCGCAACCTCGAAGGCGTGCGCGAACTGCGCGGCCTGCCGGCAGCGATCGTGGTCATCGACCCGCGGCGTGAGGAGATCACTGTGCGCGAGGCGATGCGCATGAACGTCCCGGTCGTCTGCATGCTCGACACGGATTGCGACCCCGAGCCGGTCGACATCCCGATCCCGGCCAATGACGACGCGATGAGCTCGGTGCAGCTCCTGCTCGGCAAGCTGGTCGATGCCGTGATCGAGGGCAAGGCGAACGTCGACGAGCAGGCCGCGGCCCAGGCCGCCAAGATGGCCGAGGACGACGTGCGGGCGCGCGAGGTGCCGGGCCGCAAGACCTCCGGTGGTGGCGATCGCCGTGGTGGTGGCCGCGGCCGGCGTCCGGGTGGCCCTGGTGGCTCCGGTCCGGGCGGGCCAGGCGGCAGCGGCGGTGCTGGCCGCGGCGCCCGGCGCACCGGCGGTCGCTTCGACCGGCAGACCGCGCAAGCCGAGTCGGTCTCGTTCGGCACCGAGGCGAAGGCCGAGGTTCCCGAGGAAGGCGCCAAGCCTGCCGCCAGTGGTCCAGCTCCCGAGGCTGCGCCGCCGGCCGAACCCACTCCGGGGTCCTGAACCAGAGCCCTGGCGCGTGGCGCGGACGCCGCGCCGGAGCGCAAACGAGTTCGAGTTCGCCGCGCGGCAAGGTGCCGTGCAGCGGACTCCTGAAATGAAGGTGCTCAGCGAATCATGGTCGTAATCGATGCGAAGATGGTGGCGGACCTCCGGGCGCAGACCGGGGCCCCGATCAAGGACTGCAAGGCGGCGCTGACCGAGGCCAAGGGCGATTCGAAGCTCGCAGTCGAAGTGCTGCGCAAGAAGGGCATCAAGGCGGCCGAAGGCCTCGCGGGGCGCACGGCGACCGAGGGGCTGCTCTTCAGCTACGTGCACCACAACGGCAGGATCGGCGTGCTGGCCGAGGTCGTGTGCGAGACCGATTTCGTCGCGCGCAACGACGAGTTCAAGCAGTTCGGCAAGCAGCTGTGCATGCACATCACCGCTGCCTACCCGCGCTTCCTCGACCGCTCGCAGATCGCCCCCGAGCTGCTCGAGAAGGAGCGGGAGATCGCGACCGAGCAGACCAGGGTGTCGATGCCGGGCAAGCCGGCCGAGGTCGTGGCCAAGGCCGTCGAGGGCCGCCTCGCGAAGTTCTATGCCGAGTCGTGCCTGCTCGACCAGCCGTGGACCTTCGACTCGGCGATCTCGGTCGACGCGGCGGTCAAGCAGCTCGCCGGCAAGATCGGCGAGAACATCCAGATCCGGCGCTTCGTCCGCATGGAGCTCGGGGGGTGAGGGGGCTGCGGTGAGCTCCTCACGGCCGGTGCAGATCAACCGGATCCTGCTGAAGCTCTCGGGTGAGAGTCTCGCCAAGCCCGGCGAGCAGGGCGTCGATGCCGAGATCGTCGATCAACTCGCCGGACAGATCCAGCGCGTCCGCCAGCGCGGCGTCGAGGTCGTGATCGTCGTCGGCGGCGGCAATCTGATCCGTGGCGCCCAGTTCGCGCGCGCCGGCACCAACCGGGCGACCGCCGACCAGATGGGCATGCTCGGGACGGCGATCAACTGCCTCGCGCTCCAGGATGCGCTCGAGCGCCGCGGCGTCGACACGCGCGCCGCGTCAGCCGTCGAGATGAAGACGCTGATGGAGCCCTACATCCGGCGGCGCGCGATCCGGCACCTCGAGAAGGGCCGCGTCGTGATCCTCGCCGGGGGCACCGGCAACCCCTATTTCACGACCGACACGGCCGCGGCGCTGCGCGCGACCGAGCTCGACGTGGACCTGATCCTCAAGGCCACCAAGGTCGACGGCGTCTACGACAAGGACCCGAAGAAGCACCCTGGCGCGGTCAAGATCCCGCGGATCACGTTCAAGCAGGCCCTCGACCAGGACCTGCAGATCATGGACCGGACCGCGTTCACCCTCTGCATGGAGAACGACATGCCGATCCTCGTGTTCGACATGTTCGTCGACGGCAACCTCGAACGCGCCGTCCGCGGCGAGGACCTCGGTACCTGGGTCACCTCCTCCTGATCCCATCTGACCCATGAGAATCCTGCTCGGAGCCTGCGATCCGGCCTGCCGCGGGCTCGCGCGCGCGGTCCGGGGCTGCCCTGCGAGCCGGGTCGCGTGCCCGCCGGCGCCGGCGCCCTTGAGCCCGACACGGTGTTGTGGGACTTTCTCCGGTCCGATCTGACCCGAGGTGCCATGGACCAGAATCTCTTCAACACGCTGCTCGCCGAGTTCAAGGACAGGATGCAGAAGACGATCCAGCACCTGGTGGATCACCTGCGCACGATCCGGACCGGCCGGGCGGCGCCGGCGCTC
>CAZSKV010000595.1:0-5264 GCA_964607495.1 uncultured candidatus Brocadiaceae bacterium | reverse complement strand
CGTCGCCGCGCTGCTGCAGGACATCCGCATCACGATCCGCACCCACGGCGGGCTGCGCCTGACCGGGCGGCTGCCTGGGGTCAGCGCGTGAGCGGATGGCTGCGCGCGCTCGCGAGGTCCTGGCTCGCGCAGCCCGCGTGGCTGCGCTGGCTCGCGGTCGTGGCGGCGATGGCGTGGATCTGGTACGAATCGGCGCGGCCGCCGCGGCTCCCCGGGGGCGGGGCATTCCGCTCGCTGGGGCAGAACGCGCTGCACGTGCCCGCCTTCGGCGGCGTCGCCGTGCTCTGGTACTTCGCGTTGCCGCCGCGCCCGTGGCGGGCGCGGTCCGCAGTCCTCGCGGCGCTCGCCTACGGCATCGTCGACGAGGTCCACCAGAGCTTCACGCCCGGGCGGGTCGCCTCGTGGACTGACGTGCTCAGCGACCTGACCGGGGCACTGCTCGGCGTGAGCCTGCTGCTCTGGATCCTCGAACACCATCCGCGCGCGCGGCGCATGGCCCTGACCATGCTCCCGGTCGCCATGGCCGCGATCGTGATCGCCACGCTGGTCTGACGCAGTGCCGCGGAGGCGACACCGCGGGCAGCGAGTGTCCACCCCGCGCGACAACAGGCGCCACCAAAGCCCGATGCGAGCGTGGGTACGGCATTCGCTCCTTGCGGGATCGCCATGATGCGTCCACTACTCCTGGTTGCAGGTCTCCTCGGACTTGCGCTCCCGACTTCCGCCCAGTTGCAGATCAGCGCGCGCTTCGGCAAGCACGTGACCGTCGGAGCCGACTTCGGTGGCATCCGCTGCCTGCCGCCGGTCCCGGTCCGGCACCACCACGCCGGGGACTGGCGCACGGTCAGCGAGCGTGTGTGGGTGCCAGGCCAGTGCCGCACGATCCATCACCCGGCGGTCTGGGGTTGGGGCCGTGACCATTGCGGCCGCCGGGTCTGGACCGTGGTCTGCCCCGCCCGCACGGAGATCGTGCAGGAGCCTGGGCACTGGGAGTGGCAGACGAAGCGGGTTTGGGTGCCGTGCGGCTACTGAGCGGCGGATAAAAAACCCGGCATGACCGACCTGCCGGGCGACCGCTTCGAACACCCGCTGACCGAGCGCTACGCGAGCCGCGAGATGGCGCAGCTCTTCTCGCCCCGTTCGCGGCATGGCCGTTGGCGCGATCTCTGGATCGCGCTGGCCGAGGCCGAACACGAACTCGGGCTCGACATCACCGCGGCCCAGCTCGCGGAGCTGCGGCAGGCGCGCGACATCTTCGACTTCGCGCGCGTCGCACAGCTGGAGAAGGAGCTGCGGCACGACGTGATGGCGCACATCCATCACTATGGCGAGCTCGCCCCCGCGGCGAAGGGCATCCTGCACCTCGGCGCGACCAGCTGCTTCGTGACCGACAACGGCGATCTCCTGCTCTACCGTGAAGGCCTGCGTCAGCTCGAACAGCGGCTGGTCCGCGCGTGCGCGGCGTTGGCTGCGTTCGCGCGGCAATGGCGCGCGGAACCCTGCCTCGGCTACACGCACTTCCAGCCCGCGCAGCCGGTCACGGTCGGCAAGCGCGCCACGCTCTGGCTCTTTGATCTGCTCCTGGACCTCGACGAAGTGCGCCGCGTGATCGCCTGGCTGCCCGCCCGCGGCGTGAAAGGCACGACCGGCACGCAGGCCTCGTTCCTGGCGCTCTTCGACGGCGACCACGCGAAAGTGCAGGAACTCGAGCGCCGCGTGATGCACAAGGTCGGCTTCACGCGCTGGGTGGCCGTCTCCGGGCAGACGTACACCCGCAAGCTCGATTGGACGATCCACCAGGTCCTGTGCGGGATCGCGCAGAGCGCGGCGAAGTTCGGCTGCGATCTGCGCCTGCTTGCGCACGAGGGCGAGGTCGAGGAGCCGAGCGAGAGCAAGCAGGTCGGTTCGTCGGCGATGGCCTACAAGAAGAACCCGATGCGTGCCGAGCGCATCTGCTCGCTCGCGCGCTACGTGATCGCTGCGACCACGACCTCCGCCGAGACCGCGGCCACGCAATGGCTCGAGCGCACGCTCGACGATTCGGCGGTCAAGCGCATTGCCCTGCCCGAGAGCTTCCTGGCCTGCGACGCGATCCTGATCCTCGTCGAGAACGTGGCCAAGGGCCTCGTCGTGTGGCCGAAGGTCGTAGCCCAGAACCTGGCGCAGGAGCTGCCGTTCATGGCCACCGAGGAGATCCTGATGGCGGCGGTGCGCAAGGGCGGCGACCGGCAACAGCTGCACGAACGCATCCGCGTGCACTCGCGTGCCGCGGCCCACCAGATCAAGGCGGAAGGTCGGCCGAACCCGCTGCTCGCGTTGATCGGCGGCGACCCGGCCTTCGCCGGCATCGTCTCGCTGCTCGCGGAGCTCGTGGCGCCGCAGCGCTTCGTCGGCCGGTCGCCGCATCAGGTCGACGAGTTCCTCGCGGCCGAAGTCGAACCCAGGCTGCGGGGCAGCGGCGCGAGCGGCGGCGGTGACGAGTTGCGGGTCTGACGGCGCAGGGCGCGCGGGCGACCGCGGCTACTCGATCACGCAACCGACCGGCACGGTGCGGCGGACGGCCGGCATCCGGCCCGCGACCACGGCCGCGAGCGCGTCGCGCAGTTCGCGCTTCGTGACCACGCGCTGCCGCTGGCCGAGGTCGGGCCAGGCGTCGTCGATCCGGCCGCGGTAGGCGACCGTGCCGTCGGGCAGGAGCACGAAGACCTCGGGGGTCGCCTCCGCGCCCAGCCTGTGCACGAGCTCGTGTCCGGGGTCGAGCACGATCTCGCCCGGCAGGTTGAACTCGCGCGCGTGGGCCACGGCGGCCGCGTGCGTCAGATCACGATCGACGTGCACGCAGCAGAAGCGCAGGCCATCCGCGGCATGCGCGTTCGCGATCGCCGCGAGCTCGGGCGCATAGGAGTTCGCGATCGGGCAGTCGGTGGCGAGGAACACGACCACCGTCGCACGGTCACTGCGCAGATCGAAGCCCGGCTGCGCGCAGCCGCAGGCGAACGCGAGCGCGAGCAGCCCGGTCACGCACCTCATCGCCCGATCCCGAGCTCCTGCTCGAGAGCCTCGATCTCGCGCTTGTCGATCATGCCGTCCTGGTTGCGATCCGCCTGCAGCACGAGCCGGCGCTGCCGCTCGGGAATCTCGTCCGCCGTGATCGTTCCGTCCCGGTTGCGGTCGAGCTGGCGCAGGCGGTCGATCATCTGGCGCGCGATGCCGCCACCGCGCTGTCCCGCGGCGCGTGCGGTCTGCAGGCGCAACGCCTGCTGCAGCACGGGCACGTCCTGCTCGTCCTTGCAGACCAAGGCGATCGTGACGCTCCCCATCTCGTCGGTCGACTGCGGACCCCAGCGGACCCGGCGGGGCGGGTTCTGCGGATTGCTCGGGTTGTCGGCCGAGTTGTCCCAGTGCAGCTCGGCCGCGAGCAGCGTGCCCTTCGGCAGGGACACCGGCCGCGCGAAGAAGTAGCGGTCCTGCCAGCCGAAGTCCCAGCGCGGGATCGCGAGCAGCGTGCGCATCGGTGCGCCAGGCACCGTGGCGGTCGCCAGCATCCGCGTGCAAAGGTAGTGCGCATGGCCGCCGATGGAGATCGCCTCGACGTCGACCGGCAGCGTGAAGGCGTCGCGCACGACGAAGTCCTTCTCGCCGGCCGGGATGTCGATCCGGGCGAGGGCGCCGAAGAGCGGCGGCAGCTGCACGGCGAGCAACGTGCGCGCCGGCTTCTTCTGCTTGAAGAAGATGCCGACCGTCGTCTGCTCCGGCGTGGCCTTCCCTTGCGGATGGAAGTGCGTCTGCAACACCAGGTCCGCGCCCTTGGGCAGCGGCAGCCCGAGGTCCTCCGGCAGGTGCTTGACGGTCGCGCCGACCGCCCAGCCGCCGAGGCTGTTGCCCGTGCCGCCGACCAGCGAACCGGTGGCCTCGCCGCGGCGGAAGTTCATGTTGCGAAAGCCCGGCTGGCCGTCGCGCGCATCGAGCCGGCGCGCTTCGCCGGTGTCGTCGTACGAGAAGAGCACATGGTGCACGACCTTGCGCGCCGACGGCCGGATCTCGATCGCCGAGACCCAGCGATCCTCCGTCGTGCCGAGCGGCAGCACGAAGTTGCGGTAGATGTCGGGGCCGCCCGCGGGCACGGTGAAGGCCTCGGGCATCGTCACGACGAGGTCGGGCTCGCCGAGCTGCCAGCCGCTCGGGAAGTGCGGCAGCGGCGGCGCCTTCTCGGGATCGCCTTCGGGTGCGCCCGCTTCGGCCCACTGCGCGAGCGTGTCGATCTGCGCGGGGGTCAGACGGCGCTCGTCGAGGAAGCGTTCGTGACCCGGCTCCGCGTGCCAGGGCGGCATCGTGCGCTTGCCGGTTACCTTGGCCATCATCTTGGCCTTGCGCTGCGCTTCCGCGTAGGTCGTCAGCGGGAAGGGCGCGGCTTCGCCCGGGCGGTGGCAGGTCGCGCAGTTCGCGAACACGATCTGGGCGACGTGCTCGCTCCAGTTGGGCTGCGCGGGCAGCAAGGTGCCGACGAAACCGAGGCCGAGCAGCGACGCAGTGGGCTTCATCACGGCCGGATTGTCGCCGCGCGAGGGCAGGGGACCGCCGGCGCATCGGTGCAACGAAGTCGTACCGGTCCCGATCAGAGCGAGCCGCGCGTCATGAAGATCCAGAGATCGCGCAGCAGCGAGGTCTCGGGCGGCCCGGTGGGGTGGCTCTCCTTGCCACCGAGCAGTACGGCGACGTTGTGGAACCCGGCGAGCGTCGTGCCGATCCTGGCCTGCGGACCACTCGCCGCCGACTGTCGCCATGTGCCGCGCTGCCAGAGCCAGGTCGTCGGGGAGCTCGCGGGTTCGGTGCGCGGCTGCAAGAGCACGACCACGTCCTGGAAGCTCGCGCGGGGTGCCGCGCCGAGCAGGCGCGTCCCGGTGTCGCGCACCGGCGGCGGCACGGCCGTCCAGACGCCATCGCGGAACGTCGCGCCATGCAGCAGCTGCGCCGGATCGTCCAGGCATTCCCCGAGCGCGAGGATGCAGCCCGCACTGCGGTCGAAGACCAGCCGCGCGAGATCCAGCGGCGGGGTCGGGCTCGCCTCGAGCCGGCGCCAGGTGCTGCCGTCGTAGCTCCACGTGTCGCGGTAGCCGGGCACGGTGTCGTCGAGGCCGCCGCAGAGGATCGTCTCGCGCCGCACTTCGTCGTACGCGAGGCCGGCAGCGGCTCGCGGCGGCGGGGAGACGGCGGGTCGGATCTGCCGCCAGTCCTGGCCATCCCATTCCCAGGTATCACCCAGG
>CAZSKV010000594.1:0-6903 GCA_964607495.1 uncultured candidatus Brocadiaceae bacterium | reverse complement strand
CGCGGCTGCGCGAGGCGATGAACTGGCTGACCTCGTGGGTCAAGGACCAGGGCTACGAGCTGAAGTTCGCACTCGAAGCGAAGCCGAACGAGCCCCGTTCCGACATCTACCTGCCGACCACCGGCGCGATGCTCGCGTTCGCGCAGACGCTCGCGCATCCGGAGATGGTCGGGGTCAACCCCGAGGTCGCGCACGAACACATGGCCGGGTTGAACTTCACGCACGCGCTCGCCCAGGCCTGGGACGCCGGCAAGCTCTTCCACGTCGACCTCAACGACCAGAACTACGCGCGCTACGACCAGGACCTGCGCTTCGGTTCGCAGAATCCCAAGGCCGCGTTCTTCCTGGTCAAGTTCCTCGAGGAGGTCGGCTACGCGGGCCCGCGCCATTTCGACGCCCACGCCTACCGCAGCGAAGACCTGGCCGGGGTCGAGGACTTCGCGCGCGGCTGCATGCGCACCTACCGGATCCTCGCGCACAAGGCGGCCCGCTTCGGCGCCGATCCCGAGATCCAGGGCCTGCTCGCCGAGTTGCGCAGCAGCGAGGCCGACCCGATCGCCCTTGGCTTCACGCCGCAGCGCGGCAGGCAGCTGCTGGCCACGGCGCTCGACCGCGAGGCGCTCGCCCGCCGCGGCCTGCGCTACGAGCGCCTCGACCAGCTGACGCTCGAAGTGCTGCTCGGGGTGCGCTGAGGCGCAGGCCGCCGTGGCGGAAACGGCTCTCCCGGTGCGTTGCTTCGTCGCGCTGGAGCTCGCGCCCGCGCTGCGGCCCGGGCTCGAAGCGCTGGTGCGGCGGCTGCGCGCCGGCGGCCTCGACCTGCGCTGGGTGCCGCCCGAGCACTGGCATCTGACGCTCGCGTTCCTCGGGGACGTGCCGGCGGCGCAGGTCGCGGTCCTCGCGCGCGCCCTGCAGCCCTTGGCCGGCCAGGCCGCGCCCCGGCTCGGCGTGCGCGGTCTGGGTGTGTTCCCGCCGCACGGCCGGCCGCGCGTGGTCTGGGCCGGACTCGTCGGCGATGTCGCGCGCGTGCAGGCGCTCGCGGCCGCGGTTGGCCAGGCGCTCGCCCCGCACGGGTATCGCGCGGAGTCGCGGCCGTTCACGCCGCACCTGACGCTCGGGCGCGTGCGTTGTGCCCGCGGCCTCGGGCAACTCGAGGCGACGCTGCGCGCCGCTGGCGCGGGGCTCGATCTCGCGCCCGAGCCGCACCCGCGCCTGATCCTGTTCGCGAGCGAGCTGCGCCGGGACGGCGCGCACCACGCGCCCCTCGCCGTGATCGAACTCGGGCCGGCGGACTGAGCCCGCGCTGGTCAGCGCGGCCGGCCGAGCATGCGGGCGATCGCCTCGATCGAGCCGAAGTTCTCCTCGTTGAGGTCCGCGACCTCGAGTTGGACTGCGAACTCGCTCTGCAACGCGATCACGAGGTTCACCATCGACAGGCTGTCGAGCAGTCCACCTTCGATCAGGCGATCCGCCGGCCGTGGCGTGACCTTGCGCCCGGTGCTCTCCAGGATGACCTTGGTGACCAGCGCCGTCAGGCGGCCGAGGTCGGCGGATGGATCGGATGCGCTCATGGGGCGATTTCGTTCTGGATGCGGGCGCGGTCGGGCTTGCCGGCCGGCGTGCGCGGCAGGGCCGCGACGGCGACGAAGCGGTGGGGGATCTTGTGCGGCGAGAGGTGGGCTTCGCAGGCGCGCTGCATGGCCTGGGCATCGGGCACGCGCCGGCCGGGCGCCGGCTCCAACCACGCGACGATGCGTTGGCCGGCCACCGGATCGGGCACGCCGACCACGATCGCCTCCTGCACGCCGTCGATCTCGCGCAGGAGCGCCTCGATCTCGAACGGGTTGACCCGGTGGCCGTTGCACTTCAGGAACGCGGACAGGCGTCCGCGCAGGTGCAGCCTGCCCTTGGGGTCCACGTGCCCCACGTCACCGGTCGCGAGGTAGCCGTCCATCCCGCACATGGGTTCGCTCACGCCGCGGCCGACCAGCCGCGCGATCCCGCAGGTGGCCGCGCGCACGCGGATCTCGCTGGGTTCCCCGCGTCCCGGGGCCGTCATGCCCGGCGCGAGGGTGGCGCCAGGCATCAGCGTGCCGACACAGCCGGGGTCGAGCAGGGTCTCCCCCGGCCCGAGGTCGAGCTGGGCCAGGGCGCCCACTGCTTCGGCGAGGCCGTAGCGCAGGTGGATCGTGGCCGCCGGGAACCGGAGCCGGAGTTCGCCGACGAGCGCCTGGTCGGCGGTCGCCGTGCCGAGGGTGAAGGAACGCAGGTCGGGCAGCTTGACGGGATCGAGCACGCCGAGCTGCAGCGCGTTCTTGAACCAGTTCGGCGAGGCGAGCACCCCCGAGCAGTGCTGGCGCAGCAGCCGGGCCTGGTCGTCCGCTGGCACGAAGCGGTTCGCGAGATGGACCGCGGAGCCGTAGGCCAGGTGTTCGAGCACGACCGCGCCGCCCATCGCGTGGAACTGCGGCACAGGGCAGAACACCGGCTCGCCGGCGAAACGGCGCAGGTGCTCCTGGTGCGCATCCAGGTTCGCGAGCAGGTTCTGCTCGGTCAGCAGGATCCCTTTGGGGGTCGCGGTCGAGCCGGAGGTGAACTGGATCATCCGCGTGCTGCGCGGTAGCGCGCTGCCGGCTGCGTTCGCCTGGATCCTCGCCGAACGGCCGGCCAGCACGTCCTGCAGATGGATCACGCGGTGGGGGCCGGTGACCCCCGGATCGTCGTTCGTGCACGAGAGGATCGTGGTCGGCTCGGCCAGGGCGGCGATCACGTGCTGCTGCGCCTGCACCGAGGCGACGACGACCAGATCGGCGGCGGTCAGCTCGAAGCAGCTCCTGGCTTCGCGCACGGTGCTCTTGTCCGGGATCGGCGCGACGATCGCCGCCGCGCCGAAGGCGCCGAGTTCGATCGCGGTGAAGTGCGGGCCGCCGGGCAGCGCGAGGAACACGACCGCGCGAGCCGGCAACCACTCGCGCACCGCCTGTGCCTGGGCGAGCAACGTGCCGAAGGTCGCGGCCTGCTGCTCGTTCGAGATCGCGAGCTCGCCCGGCCGCATCTGGGCTGCCTGTTCGTAGCGCTCGAACATCAGGCTGGATCCATCGGCAGGCGTTGACCCCGGAGTGAATCCTCGCTGTGGCCGCGCGCGCGCACGAGGTGCGCGCTGCCGGCATCCACCAGGATCTCGGCCGGCAGGGGGTGCGAGAGGAAGAGCACGTTCGAGAAGGTGAGGCCGTAGGCGCCCGAGGCGAGCACCGCCAGCAGGTCCCCGGCCGCGAGTTCGGGCAGCTCCAGGTCCGGGGCCAGCTCGTCGGCAGGCGTGCAGAGCGGACCGCCGAGCGTGCAGCGGGCCGTCGGGGCGGCGCCGACGTCGGCGCAGGCCACGATCGGAAACGTGCGCCGGATCACTGCCCCGAGGCCGGTCGCGGCGCCATGTTGGTGCATGCCACCGTCCAGGATCGCGTGCTGGCGGCCCTGGGATCGTTTCAGGTAGACGACCCGCGTCAGGTAGACCCCGGCTGCCGCCGTCAGGTAGCGGCCGAGCTCGACCAGGTAGCGGCGTTCCGGCCGCTGTTCGCGGGTGATCAGGACCTGCAGCGCCCGCCCGGCCCGAGCCAGGTCGAACACCGGGTCCCCCTCGAAGGTCGCAACGCCGAAGCCACCGCCGAAGTTCAGCGTCCGCAGCGGAGCACCGAGGGCCTGCTCGACCGCGGTGGCCAGCTCCAGCAGGTGCTGCGCGTTCTCGACCCAGGAGTCGGCGTCGAAGCTCTGGGTGCCCGCGTAGACGTGCAGGCCACGCAGGTCGGCCCGGCCGTCGGCGACGATCGTGCGCGCGAGTGCCAGGACCTCGTCCTCGTCGACGCCGAACTTCTTGCTGCCGCCGCCCATGCGCATGCGCGAACCCGAGACCGCGGTCTTCGGGTTCACGCGGATCGCGACGCGCGCGCGGCGGCCGAGCGCCACGCACCGGGCGCGCAGCGCCGCGTATTCCGCCGGCGACTCGAGGTTTATCCAGCCGATCCCCACACTGAGCGCGAGGTCGAGGTCCTCGACGTTCTTGCCCGGACCCGCGAACTGGATCTGCTCGGCCGCGAAGCCGGCGCGCCGCGCGATGTGGATCTCCCCGGCCGAAGCGACCTCGGCCCCGGCGCCCGCGCGGGCGAACACCTCGCCGACCGCGGCGTTGGGGTTGGCCTTGAGCGCGTAGAAGACCTCGGTGCGCGGGCCGAGCTGCGCGCGGACCTGCGCCAGCGTGCGGCGCAACACCGCCGCGTCGTAGACGTAGAGCGGCGTGCCGAACCGGTCGGCGAGGTCCTGCGCGAGCAGGCCGCCGACGCGCAGGGGACCGGCCGAGACCCCGAGTTCGGCGAGGAACTGCGCTTTCGGGTGCGGGGCGTGGGAACCGGATCCGGTCATCGGGCTGGCAGACGGTCCGGTCCAGGCGCAACTTTGTCAACTCGAGCGCGGGCGCTACCCTCTGCGGGCCGATGGTCGAGGAGATCGATGCGATGCTGATCGAACGCGCGCGCGCGGCCGCACGGCACGCCTATGCCCCGGCTTCGGGATTCCCGGTCGGGGCGGCGCTCCTGGCCGAGGACGGCCGCGTGTTCTGTGGCTGCAACGTCGAGAACGCGAGCTACGGCCTGACGGTCTGCGCCGAGCGCAATGCCGTGTTCCATGCCGTGGCCGAAGGCGCGCGCCGTTTCACGGCGATCGCCATCCACACGCCGACCGCCGAGCCGGGCTCGCCCTGCGGCGCCTGCCGCCAGGTCCTGGTCGAGTTCTGCGACGACATGCGCGTGATCTTGTGCGGCATCGGTCCGGCGGTCGTGCGCACGACGCTGGCCGAGCTGTTGCCGCGCGCATTCCGGTTCAGGCCGCAGCGGCCCCGCCACGCATGAGCCGCACCACGCTGACTGCCAGCGACTTCCGCACGCCGCCGGTCGACGCCGTCGGGTTGGAGACGCGGGCCCAGGATCTGGCGACACGCTCGATCAAGCAGGCCAGCAAGCGCCAGGGCCTGCTGTTCGCGTTGACGATGACCGACCTGACGACGCTCGAGGGCATGGACTCGCCGGGCAAGGTCAGGAACCTGTGCATGAAGGCCCGGCATCCCCTGGCGAACCGGCCGGACATCCCGCCGGTGGCCGCGGTCTGCGTGTATCCCGACCTCGTGACGACCGCCGTCGCGGCCCTGGCCGGGAGCGCGGTGCGCGTCGCGTCGGTCGCGACCGGCTTCCCCTCGGGGCGCACCTCGCTCGCGCTCAAGCTCGAGGAGACGCGCCAGGCGGTGGCCGATGGCGCGCACGAGATCGACATGGTGATCGACCGCGGCGCGTTCTTCGCCGGCCGCTACGGCCAGGTCTTCGACGAGATCTGCGCGATCAAGGCCGCCTGCGGTGCCGCGCACCTGAAGGTGATCCTCGAGACCGGCGAGCTGCAGACCTATGACAACATCAAGCGCGCGCTCCGTATCGCGCTCCTGGCTGGCGCCGACTTCGTGAAGACAAGCACCGGCAAGGTCACGCCGGCGGCGACGCTGCCAGTCGTGCTGCTGATGCTCGAGAGCGTGCGCGACTGGTTCCTCGAGACCGGCCACAAGGTCGGCGTGAAGGCCGCTGGCGGCATCCGCAGCGCCAAGGACGCGCTGCGCTACCTCGTGCTCGTGGCTGAGACCGCCGGCGACGCCTGGCTGACGCCGGAGCTGTTCCGCTTCGGCGCCTCGACCCTGCTCAACGACCTCCTGATGCAACTCGTGCGCCTCGACACCGGCTGCTACCAGCGGCTCGAGGACTTCTCCAAGGACTAGCGGATGAGCCAGAAGACCAAGGACAAGGCCGCGGCCGGCCCCGAGCAGCTGAGCTACGGCAAGGCCTGGCCCTACGCGCCAGCCAAGGAGGACACCGCCCACTTCACGATCCCGGCGCGCTCCGAGCTCTTCGTCGGAGGCGCCTGGCAGCCGCCGAAGCACAAGCAGTACTTCACGACGATCAACCCCGCGACCGAGGAGCCGCTCGCCGAGGTCGCCCATGCCGAGGCTGCGGATGTCGATCGCGCCGTGGCCGCGGCGCGCGCCGCATTCCCGGCCTGGAGCCGGCTGCCCGGCAGCGAGCGCGGCAAGTTCCTGTTCCGGATCGCGCGCGTGATCCAGGAGCGGGCGCGCGAGCTCGCGTGCCTCGAGACCCTCGATGGCGGCAAGCCGATCAAGGAGTCGCGCGACGTCGACGTGCCGCTCGCGGCCGCGCACTTCTTCTACCACGCCGGCTGGGCCGACAAGCTCGAGCTCGCGTTCCCGGGCGCGCGGCCAGGGCCGCTCGG
The DNA here is from genome assembly GCA_964607495.1 of uncultured candidatus Brocadiaceae bacterium. Taxonomy (GTDB): domain Bacteria; phylum Planctomycetota; class UBA1135; order UBA1135; family UBA2386; genus CAZSKV01. The sequence goes on along the minus strand of CAZSKV010000594.1, from coordinate 591 downwards.
CGTGATCGGGCAGGTGATCCCCTGGAACTTCCCGTTGCTGATGGCCGCCTGGAAGCTCGCGCCGGCGCTGGCCTGCGGCAACACGGTGGTGTTGAAACCGGCCGAGACGACGCCGCTGACCGCGTTGCGCCTGATGCAGATCCTGCAGCAGTGCGAGCTGCCGCCGGGCGTCGTCAACCTGGTGACCGGCGATGGCCGGACCGGCGCGGCGCTCGTGCGGCATCCCGGCCTCGACAAGGTCGCGTTCACGGGCAGCACCGAAGTCGGCAAGGAGATCAACAAGGCGCTCGCCGGCAGCGGCAAGGCGCTGACCCTCGAGCTCGGCGGCAAGGCCGCCCACCTCGTGTTCGAGGACGCGGCGCTCGATCAGGCGGTCGAGGGCGTGGTGCGCGGCATCTTCTTCAACCAGGGCCACGTCTGTTGCGCCGGTTCGCGCCTGCTGTTGCAGGAGAGCATCCACGACCTCTTCGTCGCGAAGCTCCAGCGCCGCATCGCCCGGATCCGCGTCGGCGATCCGATGGACAAGAACACCGACCTCGGCGCGATCCACTCGCGGCTGCAGCTCGAGAAGATCCAGGGCCTCGTGCAGTC
>CAZSKV010000593.1:0-5852 GCA_964607495.1 uncultured candidatus Brocadiaceae bacterium | reverse complement strand
CTCGCGAGCCGCGACCGCCGCTTCGAGGGGCGCTTCGTCGTCGCCGTGACCACGACCGGGATCTACTGCCGGCCCGGCTGTCCGGCCCGCCTGCCCAAGCGCGAGCACACGCGTTTCTTCGCCGGGCCGGTGGTGGCCGAGGCTGCCGGGTTCCGCGCCTGCCGCCGCTGCCGGCCCGACCGCGGCGTCGAGGCGAGCTTGTGGGGGCGCAAGTCGGCGACCGTGGCGCACGCGCTGCGTCTGCTGGAGGTGGATGAGTTCCGCGGCGACGAGCTGGCGCTGCGCGCGGGCGTCAGCGCGCGCCAACTGCGCCGCCTCTTCCGCGAGGAGATCGGGATCTCGCCGCATGCGCTGGTCACGGCGCGGCGCTTGCGCCTCGCGCGGGAACTGGTCGCAGCCGGCGAGCTCTCGCTGACCGCGGTCGCGTTCGCCGCCGGCTTCGGCAGCCTGCGGCGCTTCCAGGCCGCGTGGCGCGCCGCACACGGCACGGCACCGGGTCGCGGCGGCAAGGCCCGGCTGCTGGCCGACACCGAACTCTGCCTGCGGCTGCCGTTCCGGCCACCGCTGGCGTTCGCGCCGCTGCTGGAGTTCCTTGCCGCGCGCGCGATCCCCGGCCTCGAGAGCGTGGACGGCCAGGTCTACCGGCGCCGGGTCGGGAGCGCCGAGATCGCAGTGACCCCCGCGGACGCGAACGCGCTCGCGTTGCGCGTGCGCGGCGCCCGCGGCATCGCCCTGCTGCCGCTGGTGGCTGCCGTGCGCCGGCTCTTCGACCTGGACGCCGATCCGGTGCTGGTCGATGCGCACCTGCGGCGCGACCCCCTGCTGCGGGCGCACGTCGCTGCCTGGCCTGGGATGCGCATCCCGGGGGCCTTCGACCGCTTTGAGCTGCTGGTGCGGGCGGTCCTCGGCCAGCAGATCCGCGTCGCGGCGGCGCGCACGCTCGCGGGCCGGCTCGCCGCGGATGGCTTCCCGACGCCGCAGGAACTCGCGGCGCGGGACCTGCGGCCGCTCGGGCTGCCGCGCGCCCGCGCGGGCGCGCTCACGGACCTCGCGCGCCGGGTCGCCGCCGGCACCCTCGATCTGACGCGCGGGATCGCCGGCCCGCCGGGGGTCGGGCCCTGGACCGCGCAGTACTACGCGCTGCGCGGGCTCGGCGACTGCGACGCCTTCCCGGTTGGCGACCGCATCCTGGCTCCGTTCGCCGCCCGCGCCGAGCGCTGGCGGCCCTGGCGCGGCTACGCCGCGATCCGACTCTGGCACGAGGCAACGCACCCATGCAACACGGCTTCTGCTCGCCGCTCGGCGAGATCTCCCTGACCCACGACGGCGAGTGCCTGCAGGCGCTCGGATTCACGGCCACGCCGGTGCCGGTCCCCGCGTCCGCGCACCCGTTCGCGCACTTCGTGGGCACGCGGCTGCGGGCCTACTTCGCCGGCGATCTGCAAGCGCTCCGGGGAGTACCGCTCGCGCCAGCTGCGACCGCGTTCGCGGCCCGCGTGCGCACGGCCTTGCTCGCGCTGCCGCCGGGCGAGACCCTGAGCTATGGCGCGCTGGCGGCCCGCATCGGCGCGCCGACTGCGGTGCGTGCAGTCGCCCGCGCCAATGCGCGCAACCCGCTCGCGCTCGTCGTGCCCTGCCACCGGGTGGTCGGCAAGGACGGGAGCCTGACCGGCTATGCCTTCGGCCTCGCGCGCAAGCGCTGGCTGCTCGCGCACGAGCGCGGGAATGGGGTCTGACCGCGGACCGGGACTCGCTACCATGCGCCGTCCCCATGTCCGGCGCCCAGAAAACCCTCCGTGAACTCCGGGTGAACGACGAACGCCACGAGGTGGCGTTCGCACCCCACAAGACCCTGCTCGAGGTCCTGCGCGAAGACCTCGACCTGACCGGCACCAAGCACGGCTGCGAGCTCGGCGAATGCGGCACCTGCACGGTGCTCGTCGACGGCAAGCCGGTGCTCTCCTGCCTCGTGCTCGGGGTCGAAGCCGTCGGGCGCGCGATCACGACGATCGAGGGGATGGCCGCCGGCCCGCACCTGCACCCGCTGCAGCAGACCTTTGCCGACCTCGGCGCCGCGCAATGTGGCTACTGCTCGCCGGGCTTCCTGCTGGCCGGCAAGGCGCTGCTCGCGGCGAACCCGAAGCCGACGCGCGCGCAGATCACCGCGGCGCTGGCCGGCAACCTGTGCCGGTGCACGGGGTACGTGAAGATCTTCGAGGCGGTCGAGCTCGCCGCCGCGCGGATGCGCGGCGAGCAGGCCGAACCGCGCCGGGAGACGCTGCATGGGGCATGAACTCCGTGTGATCGGCAAGCCGCTGCGCAAGGTCGACGCGGCCGCCAAGGTGACCGGGCAGCTCCGGTTCGCCGACGACCTGAAGCTGCCGCGCATGCTGCACATGAAGCTGTTGCGCGCCACGGTCGCCCACGCGCGCATCGTCGCGATCGACTGCAGCGCTGCCAGCAAGATGCCCGGCGTCGTCGCGATCATCACCGGCAAGGACCTGCCGACCCCGTTCGGCATCCTGCCGGTCAGCCAGGACGAGCATGTGCTCTGCCCCGACAAGGTGCGCTTCCTCGGCGATCCGGTGGCGGCGGTCGCGGCGCTCGAAGAGGAGCAGGCCCTCGCGGCCTGCCAGGCGATCCGCGTCCAGTACGAGCCGCTGCAGCTGATCACCTCGGTGTTCGACGCCGCGGCCCGGTCCGAGCCGCGCATCCACGAGTACGGCGACGGCGGCAACATCCACAAGCTCGTGCACCTGAAGTTCGGCGACCCTGACCAGGGTTTTGCGGCGGCCGCGCACGTGCGCGAGGACCTGTTCTTCTTCGAAGTCAAAACGCACCTGCCGATGGAGCAGCACGCGACGCTCGCGCACTGCGACGCGCAGGGCAAGCTGACCGTCTGGTCCTCGACGCAGACCCCGCACTATCTGCACCGCGCGCTGACCAAGGTGCTCGGCCTGCCGGCACCGCGCATCCGCGTGATCGCCTGTCCGAACGGCGGCGGGTTCGGCGGCAAGAGCGATCCCTTCAACCACGAGATCGCGGCGGCCAAGCTCGCGCTGGTGACCGGCCGCCCGGTGAAGGTCGCACTGACGCGCGAAGAGGTGTTCCACTGCCACCGCGGCCGGCACCCGGTGCTGATGCGCTCGAAGATCGGCGTGAGCAAGGACGGCGCGATCAAGGCGCTCGACTTCGAGTCGTATCTCGACGGCGGCGCCTATGGCAGCTACGGCGTCGCGAGCACGTTCTACACCGGGGCGCTGCAGACCGTGACCTACGAGGTCGAGCACTACGAGTTCCGCGGCGCGCGCTTCTTCACCAACAAGGCCCCGTGCGGGCCCAAGCGCGGTCACGGCACCCCGCAGCCGCGCTTCGCGCTCGAAGTGCAGCTCGACAAGGTCGCCTGCGACCTCGGCCTCGATCCGGCCGAGATGCGCCAGCGCCACCTGGTGAAGGCCTATTCGTTGACCACGAACTGGTTCAAGATCGGCTCGATGGCGCTCGGGACCTGCATCGACAAGGTGATCGCCGGTTCGGGTTGGAAGGAGCGCCGCGGCCGCAAGCTGCGCACCGCCGACGGCTGGGTCCAGGGTCTGGGTCTCGCCTGCTCGTCCTACCTCTCGGGCGCCGGCCTGCCGATCTACTGGAACGGCATGCCGCACTCCGGCGTGCAGCTCAAGCTCGACCGTTCGGGCCTCGTGACCGTGTTCTGCGGCAGCACCGACATCGGCCAGGGTTCGGACTCGGTGCTGGCCTACGTCGTCGCCGAAGTGCTCGGGCTCGATCCGCTCGAGCTCAAGGTCGTGACCGCCGACACCGACCTGACGCCGGTCGACCTCGGTTCGTACTCCTCGCGCGTGACGTTGATGACCGGCAACGCCGCGATCGAGGCGGCCGAGCGCGCGCGCGCGCTGCTCGCGAAGAGCGCGGGCAAGAAGCTCGCGATCCCCGAGACGCGGGTCGTGTTCAGCGGCGGCCGCGTGTTCGACGCCGAGAACCCCGAGGCCGGCATGAGCTTCGCCGAGGCCGTGGTGCTCGCCGAGACCGAGTTCGGCACGCTCGGCACCACCGGCTCCTACAAGCCGCCGAAGACCGCCGCGCGCTACAAGGGCGGCGGCGTCGGCCCCTCGGCCAACTACTCGTACTCCGCTGCGGTCGTGCTGGTCGAAGTCGATCCCGCGACCGGGATCTACCGTGTGCCGAAGGTCTGGGTCGCGCACGACATCGGCCGCGCGATCAACCCGGTGCTCGCGGTCGGCCAGGTCGAGGGCTCGGTCTACATGGGCCTCGGCGAGGCGACGATGGAGGAGATGGCGTACCGCGGCAACCGCTTCGGCGTGCACAAGATCCCCTCGCTGCTCGAGTACAAGAGCCCGACCACGCACGAGACGCCGGAGATCGTGACCTGGCTGGTCGAGGATCCCGACCCGAGCGGCCCCTTCGGCGCCAAGGAGGTCGGCCAGGGCCCGCTGCTGCCGATGATGCCGGCCGTCGCCAACGCGGTGTTCGACGCGGTCGGCGTGCGGGTCGACGAGATCCCGGTCACCCCCGAGAAGATCCACGAGGGCCTGCGCCGGCGCGAGAAGGGTCAGCCCGCGCGCGTGGGTCCGGACAAGACGCCGCAGGTCGCCTGGCCCGACGTGCGCCGGGTCAGGACCCCGTGGCAGGGCGGCGACGGGCTCGAGGACGACGCCGAGCAACGCAAGTCGGCGCTGGCGCAGGCGCGGCCGCAGTGAGACCCCGCAGATGCTGAGACTCCCGCACTTCACGTATCACCGGCCTTCCTCGATCGAGGACGCGCTCGCCCTCGCGCAGCGGCACGGCCGCCATGCGATGTTCGTCGCCGGCGGCACCGACCTCTATCCGAACATGAAGCGCCGCCAGCAGACGCCGACGCACGTGATCGGCCTCGCCGGCATCGACGCGCTGCACCAGATCCGCGGCACGCCGGAGCAGGGCATCACGATCGGCGCGATGGTCACGCTGAGCGAGATCGAGCACTCCCCGGTCCTGCGCGAGCACCATCCGGCGGTCGCGAGCGCTGCCGCACTGGTCTCGACCCCGCTGCTGCGCAACATGGGCACGCTCGGGGGCAACCTGCTGCTCGACACGCGCTGCACCTACTACGACCAGACCTACGAGTGGCGGCAGGCGATCCATTTCTGCCTGAAGAAGGACGGCGACACCTGCTGGGTCGCGCCCGGCTCGCCGCGCTGCTGGGCCGTACAGTCGAGCGACTCGGTGCCGCTGCTCTGCGCGATGGACGCCGAGGTCACGTTGCGCTCGGCTGCCGGCGAGCGCCGCATCCTCGTGCGCGAGCTCTATGCCGACGACGGCATCCGCTACACCACGAAGCAGCCGGGAGAGCTGTTGACGCACGTGCACCTGCCGCCGGTCGGGTCCTGGCGTGCGAGCTACCAGAAGCTGCGCCGGCGCGGCACCTTCGACTTCCCGGTGCTCGGGGTCGGCGCCTGCGTGCACTACGAGGGCGAAGTCGTGCGCCGCGCGAGCATCCGGCTCGGCGGCGCCGGTTCGTGGGCGATCCCGGTGCCCGAGGCCGAGCAGCTGCTGGTCGGCAAGACGCTGACGCAGGAGCTCTGCGCCGCCGCCGGACAGCTCGCGTTCAAGCCGAGCAAGCCGATGGACAACACCGACTTCGAGCCGCAGTGGCGCAAGAAGATGGTGCCGGTCTTCGTCGCCCGCGCGCTCGCGGAGTGCATGTGCTCGTCGTCGCGCTGACGGCCTTCGTTGCCGCCGCGCTGACGCTCTTCTCCGGGTTCGGCCTCGGCACGCTGCTGCTGCCGGCGTTCCTGCTCGTGTTCCCGGGCGAGATCGCGGTCGCCGCGACGGCG
>CAZSKV010000592.1:0-6852 GCA_964607495.1 uncultured candidatus Brocadiaceae bacterium | reverse complement strand
CCTGCCTGGTCGCCAGACGGCACCTACATCGCCTTCACCCATGCCGACAAGCGCGGCATCTTCAGGGTCCCAGCCGCAGGCGGCGTGCCGACCGCCATCGTCGAGGATGCGAACGTGGATTGGGCGCCGATCAGCTTCAGTCCCGACGGCACCAGGATCGTGCATCGGCGGCTCGATGCCTCCGCCAACGGCTGGCTGAGCGTGCTGCACCTGTCGGATCTCAGCACGACGCAGGTGTGCCCGCTGTCTTCCGACCTGCGCAATCTCGACTGGGCCAGGACCGGGAACCAGATCCTGATGGACGCGCACGACGGCACTGCTGTCAAGATCTCGATCGTGGAAGCCGTGGCGAATGCCACTCCCCAGCCGATCGTGGCCAGCGCGTGGTTCCCTTCCTGGTCGCCCGACGACTCGAAAATCGTCTACACGCAGGGATCGTCGGACTCCATCGTCATCCGCGACCTTGCGACGAGCTCGGTCACCTCGACGAGTGCCAAGGGCCGGCAGATCGACTGGCGCCGGTACTGATGACTGGACGCGTGCCCAGGCACGGGAGTGCGGGTTCTCGCTACAGTGACGACACGCATGGGTGAATCCAAGCCGCCCACCTCCCTGCCGGCCGGTGCGAGCGATCGGCAGCTCGTGGAGCACTATCAGCAGCTTCGCGACCTGGCCCGGAGGTTGATGCTTGCCGAGCGGCACGGCCATTCGTTGGCGGCAACCGACCTGGCGCACGAGGCCTGGATACGGCTGGTTGGCAGCGACGATGCTTCGAGCCTCGCACCGGACGAGTTCCGCCGCCGGGCGGCCCTCGTGATGCGCCACCTGCTCATCGACCGGGCCCGCGCCCGGGCCACGCGCAAGCGCGGCCGCCAGCGCCAGCGGTTGAGCATAGATGCCCTCCACCTCGCCAGCACCGATCGCTACGAGGACCTGCTCGCCGTCGACGAGGCGATCGAGAAGCTGGCAGCCCACGATGCGGCGCTGGCCGAGCTGGTACGCCTGCGCTTCTTCGCCGGCCTCACGATCGACGACGTGGCCACGGCGCTGGGACTGTCGCCGCGCACCGTCGATCGCGACTGGGCCCTGGCTCGGTCGTTTCTGTTCCGGCTGATGGAGGGCGAGGACTGACAGCCAGCTCCGGCCTCTTATCCCGGGTTTTCTGGCGCCCGGCTCGGCTGTCTCGCGCCTGGACGGCGCACCGCGTCGGCGATTGGCGCAATAGAGTCACGAACCGAGGAACATCAGCATGGCACAGCCCGCCTATCGTCTCGAGCCTCACGCGCGGGAGCTCTTCGGCCAAGCCCTGGAGCGGCCGGAGGCTGAGCGCGCCGGCTTCCTGGCCGGCGCCTGCTCCGGCGACGAGGTGATGCGCCGCCAGCTCGAGAGCCTGCTGCGCTCGCACGCCCTGGCCGCGGACGTCCTGCTGGAGGGACCGGCGGTCGGCGAGAAGTCCGGTGACCGGATCGGACCCTACAAGCTCCTGCAGCAGATCGGCGAGGGCGGCTTCGGGACGGTCTGGATGGCGGAGCAAGAAGCGCCGGTGCGCCGCAAGGTGGCGCTCAAGGTGCTCAAGCCTGGCCTCGACACGGCGCAGGTGATCGGCCGCTTCGAGGCCGAGCGGCAGGCGCTGGCGCTGATGGACCATCCGAGCCTCGCCAAGGTCTTCGACGGCGGCGCGACGCCGACCGGCCGGCCCTACTTCGTGATGGAGCTGGTCAAGGGCGTGCCGATCACCAGCTACTGCGACGAGGCCGGGCTTTCGCCGGGCCAGCGCTGCGAGCTGTTCGTGCAGGTGTGCCACGCCGTGCAGCACGCCCACCAGAAGGGCGTGATCCACCGCGACCTCAAGCCCTCCAACGTGCTGGTGACGCTGCACGACGGCACGCCGGTGCCGAAGGTGATCGACTTCGGCATCGCCAAGGCGACCTCCGGCGAGCTGACGCAGCGCACGGTGTTCACGGAGTTCCGGCAGATGCTCGGCACGCCCGAGTACATGGCGCCGGAGCAGGCCGAGCTGTCGGGGCTGGGCATCGACACGCGGGCCGACGTCTACAGCCTCGGGGTGCTGCTCTACGAGCTCTTGACCGGCACGCGTCCCTTCGCGCTCAAGACGCTGCTCGAGGCGGGCTACGCCGAGATGGTGCGCACCATCAAGGAGGTGGATCCGCCCAAGCCGTCGACGCGCGTGAGCACGCTGGGCGAGGAGCTCAACGCGGTCGCCAGGCACCGCAAGGTGCACCCGCGCCAGCTCGGGGCGCTGATGCGTGGTGACTTCGACTGGATCGTGATGAAGGCGCTCGAGAAGGAGCGCGGCCGCCGTTACGACACGGCCACCGCGCTGGCCGAGGACGTGGTGCGTCACCTGCGGCACGAGCCGGTGCTGGCCGGTCCGCCGAGCCGCGTCTACCGGCTGCGGAAGTACGTCCGCAGGCACCGGGTCGGCGTCGCAGCCGGCGCGGCGATCGCGGTGGCACTGCTGGCGGGCGCAGCGGCCGCGGGCTGGGGCTGGCTGCGTGCCGAGGACCGCGAGGCGCGAGCGGTGGCGTCGGCGTCGCTGGCAGAGCGCGCCCGGGCGGCCGAAGCACAGCAGCGCGAAGCATCGGAGCGCAGCGAAGAGAAGGCGAGGAGCGTGATCGACCTGCTGCGTCAGATGCTGAGCAGCAGCGTGCCGCACGAGCCCAAGAGCAAGGACTACACCGTCCGGCAGCTCCTCGACGACTTCGACCGTGATCTGGCGCAGCAGCTCGACCGCGAGCCAGAGGTCAAGGCGACGCTGCGGCTGGTCATGGCCTCGAGCTACCTCGGTCTCGGGCTGCCGGCGAAGGCGGCACCGCACCTCGACATGGCGACGGCCTTCTGGGAGCAGGCGAGGCCGGACAGCCTGCAGGTGGCCAACTGCCTGGCGATGCGCGCCCAGTGGCTGCACGATACCGGAGACTACCGCGAGGCCTCGCAGACGCTCGAGCGGGCCCGGGCCATCGTGACGCGCATGCGCGAGGCTCGCGGCACGCTAGCTCTCAGCGACTACCTGGCCTACCTGTCGCGACGGCAGGCGGAACTCTACAAGCACCTCGGACAGCTCGCGGACGCGGAGCGAACGGCCCGCGAGGGGATCGAGATCCTGCGTTCGCTGCCGCCGGAGGAGGACCGCGAGCTCGACACGAGCTTGGGCGAACTCGCGCTGATCCTGGCGAATCTGGGTCGGCTCCGAGAAGCAGAGCAGCTGGCGCACGACGCCCTCGCCGAGAGCCGCGCCAGGTGCGGCGATCGGCACTCGCGGGTCGCAGCCAGCCAGCGGCGTCTCGCCGTGATCCTCCGCGAGCAAGGCAAGCTCGGCGAGGCGGAGGCTCTCGGTCGGAAGGCCTTGGAGCTGACTCGCAGCATCGTGGGCGAGGAGCACCCCCGCTTGGCGGACATGCAGGACTCTCTGGCAGCGACGCTCGCCGCGCGCGACAAGCACGACGAGGCCGTGGTCCTCTATCGCGAGGCATTGGCCCTGCACACCCGGCTGCAGGGGGAGAGCGCTCAGAGTTCCGCGACCACGATGTGCAACCTCTCCACCGCGCTCAGCGATGCTGGGCACCTGGACGAAGCCGAAGAGCTGGCGCGACGGTCAATGGTGCTCACGTCGCGCAGCTGGGGCCAGGACCATCCGGAGACGCTGACCTGCCGCAACAACCTGGCCGTCATCCTCGCGCGACGCGGCAAGCATGCGGAGGCCGAGCTCATGCAACGCGAGGTGCTGGCCAAGACCATGGCTGCCATGGGTCCCGAGGATCCGTCTGTCGTCGGTCGCCTGTTCAACCTGGCTCGCACGCTGCTCGACCTCGAGAAGCACGGGGAAGCGGAGCCTCTGACGCAACAGGCGCTCGACCTGGCCAGGAAGCTCCACGGCGACGAGCATCCGCTCGTCGCCATGATCGAGTGCCAGCTCGGGGCCATCCTTCGCGGCCTGGGTCGGTTGCCGGAGTCGGAAGCACTCCACCGGCACGCGCTCGAGGTCCGGCTCCGGCTCCTCGGTGACAACCACCCGCTGACCCGGACGAGCCGCAACGGTCTGTCCGCGACGCTGCACGATCGCGGCGTGGCCGCGAGCAACCACGGGAGCTACGCCGAAGCCGAAGCACGGCTGCGCGAGGCGGCGACGCTGGGAGCCCAGGCAAGGGGCGACGCCGATCCCGCGGTCGGCAATACGCGGGCCAACCTGGCGCACGTCCTGAAGGCACAGGGCAAGCTCGAAGAGGCCGAGCCCCTGTTCCGCCAGGCACTGGAGGCCCTGAGCCACGGCAAGGCGGACAACCCGATCCACACCCGGCACCGAACGTTCGCCCTGGTCGACTATGCCGTGCTCCTGCACGGCCTGGGGCGCCTCGAGGAAGGCGAGCGCCATCTGCGGCAGGGCGTCGACCTGGAGCGGCAGCTGCTCGCCCGCGATCCGGCGAGCCGGGAGGTCGCCTCGCGCCTGCTGAACGCGCTCAGCTGGCTGGTGGCCCACCTTGACGACCTTGGCCAGGTCGCCGAGTGCGAGCAAGTCGCACGCCAGATGCTGGAGCTGGCGAGCAAGACCTGGGGCGACGATGGCGAGCAGGTCGCGCGCGTCTTGGAACGGCTGACCACGGTGCTCCGCAAGCAAGGCAAACACGCCGAGGCCGAGCCGAACGCGCGCCGTGCCCTCGAGCTGCGGAAGAAGCTGCACGCCGAGGACAGCCTCGAGGTGGCCACGGCGCAGATCGTGTTGGCGAGGATCCTGCTGGAGCAACGGCGGGCCGCCGAAGCGGAGCCTCTGGCCCGGGCGGGCCTGGCCATCCGCGCCGAGAAGCGCGCCGGAGATTGGACCACCCACAATGCGCAAGCCATTCTCGGTCGCGCGCTCGCCCTGCAGGGGCGTGTCGCCGAGGCCGAGCAGCTGCTGGTCGAGGCGTGCAGCAAGTTGCAGCCACCTCCGAACAGCAAGCACCTGCGCGACGCCATCGGCTGGCTCGTCGAGCTCTACGAAGCGGACGGTCGCACCGAGCTGGCGGCCTCCTGGCGGGCGCGCCTGCCGAAGTAGGGAGTGCGCGCGCGGCGCGTGGGCGCGTCGACGGGCTGGCATGATGCCAGCCGGCGGCGAACCCTGATTCCTCACCGGCGCGCTGGGCTGCAGCGGCGCCTGGGTCGTCAAGACGCTGCTCGACGGCGGCGACGTCCCGGTCGTTCTCGACCCCGGCCAGGATCCACGGCGCAGCCGCGACCTGGTCGACAAGGCGGCGCTTGCACGCGTGCGCTTCGGGCACGGCATCATCGCCGAGATCATCGCCGGCAAGGACCCGCAGGGGTTCCGGCCCAAGGTGCAGGAGCTGTGCAACCGGTTCCCGCTGCCGTAGGAGTCTGGGGGGTCAGCGCCCGGCGACCACGAACAGGCCGTCGCTGAAGCACGCCACGCCGCCGAAGGCGCCGTTCGCGTCGAGGATGCCGAACTGGAACGCGCACTCGCCGCCGAGCAACGCCGGGTCGTTCGGGATCGGCATCGGGTGGAACGCGGTCCCGGCGCCGGTCGTCTGCAGCAGCAGCGCGACCGGGGGCGCCTGCACGAGCCAGGTGCAGCCGCCGTACAGCGGGAGCGCGGCACGCTGCGCGCTCGCGGCCAGCACCGCGGACGCGGCAGGGCGAGCGTCCGCGACCCCGACCCCGAATCCGCCCGCGCCGAGCTGTGGCAACCCGGTCCACGTGACTCGTGGCACGCGCGCCGCGGTCCCCGGGCAGCCGGCGCCATGGCGCTCGACCAGGGTCGCGCCGACGGCCGCGAGCGGCAGCGCGAAGAGTTCCGTGCCGTGCGCGCCGTCGTTCGCGCCAAAGAGCATCCGCGCGCGCAGGCGCACGAAGAGCACCGGGTTCGCGCCCGTGGTGCCCGGGCAGAGGTCGGTGATCCGAAGCGTGCCGGTCGCGGTGCCGTCGCTCTGCCAGGGCTCGACGCCGCTGCTGCCATCGTCCGCCGCGAACACGATGCGCCGGCCGGAGCCGCAGGCGGCCATCTGCGCTCCGAGGCCGAGGCCGCTGGCGCTGCCTTTGTTCGCGTCGAGCACGAGGCGGGTTCCGCTGGTGGTGCCATCCGTGGCCCAGAGTTCGGCGCCGTGCACGCCGTCGTTGGCGACGAAGAACGCGGTGTCGTGGGCGACGACGAACTGGTGTGGCGCCGAGGCCGCGATCCCGGGCGCTATGTCGGACAGGCGCTGGGTTCCTGCCGCCGTGCCGTCGCTGTGCCACGGCTCCACGCCGCTCACGCCGTCGTCGGCCGCGAACAGCAGAATGCTGCCGAAGGCCCGCATCGCGCCCGGGGGTAGGAGCGAGAGCGCGAGGGAGGACCCCAGGCCGGGGTTCAGGTCGATCACCATCGCGGTTCCGGCCGTGGTGCCATCGCTGGTCCAGAGCTCGAAGCCGTGCGTGCCATCGGTGGCGGCGAAGTGGACCCTGGCACCCAGCACGACCATCGGCGACGGGAAGGGGCTGATGCTGGTGCTCGGCCCGGGATGGATGTCCTTCACCAGCACGGTGCCGGCCTCGGTGCCGTCGCTCTTCCAGAGCTCGCGGCCGAATGCAGCATGGTCGTCGGCAGTGAAGAAGAGCGTGCTGCCGAGCACCAGGAACTGGCTGGGCTGCGAACTCTGGCTCGGTGACGGCTGCCTGGCGATGTCCTTCACCAGCACCGTGCCGGCCTCGGTGCCGTCGCTCTTCCAGAGCTCGGTACCGGTCACGGGGTCGTTGCCCCCGAAGTAGGCGGTCCCGCCCACGGCGACCATCGGGTCGACGACCGATCCCAGCGGGAAGGTCGAGATGTCCTTGACCATCCGCGTGCCGGCCGCGGTCCCATCA
>CAZSKV010000591.1:0-2266 GCA_964607495.1 uncultured candidatus Brocadiaceae bacterium | reverse complement strand
GCCACTCGAAGTGGTTCCGCGACCAGCTCGAGAAGATCGCCGAGGTGACGGGCGGCCGCTTCCAGTGGTTCGAGTAGGCAACGGCAGCGGGCCGCGCGTCACGGTTTCCCGGCGCGGCACCAGAGGACGTAGTCGGTCCCTGGTGGCGCGACATCGAGCTCGCGCAGCCGGTTCGTGATCTGCCCCCGGTGGTAGGTCGCGTGGTTCACGACGTGCTGCACGATCTGCCGCAGGCTGTTCGTGAACGGTCTGCCCTGCAGGTTGCGGTAGGCGACCACGCGCTCGCACTCGGCATCGAGCAGGCCGGCTGCGAAATCCCGCCAGGCAGCGAGCACGTGCTGCCAGTCGTGCACCAGCGCCGCGGGCTCCGCATAGCTGCGGGCATCGGGCCATGGCGGCACGTGCCCGGTGAGCCGGCCGAGCCAGGTCCGGTCGGCGCCGAACACGTGGACGAGCAGGTCGCGCATGCAGGTGAACGAGCCGCCGGAGGTGGCCGTGAACTGCGCTGCTCCCAGGCGTGCACACGCCGCGAGCGCGCGCTGGGTCGCCCAGGCGGAGTAGGCCACGAGCTCGCGCAGCTCGCCGGCGCCGAACCCGGCTGGCCGGACCGGACCTTGCCGGAAGTAGATGATCAGGTCCGTGTCCGGCGGCGGCACCCCGAGCGCGCGCAGGCGGGTCGCGACCTGACCGCGGTGGTAGGTGCCGTGGTTCGTGCACTGCAGCACGATCTCGGCCAGCGAGCTCGCATGCGGTTTCCCCTCGGTGTTGTGGTAGTGGTGCCGCGCATCCAGGCGGCCATCGCTCCAGCCGGCAGCGAAGTCCTGCCAGCGCGCGAGCAGCGGCAACCAGAGCGAGCTCAGCGTCGCGAGGTCGGGGATCGACCCTTCCGGCGGGTAGGCCGTCGCGACCCCCGTCGCGCGTCCGAGCCAGAGCCGGTCCACGCCGTAGAGGTGCACCAGCGTCGCCAACGCGTGCGGGAACGAGCCCTTGCCGCTGCGGCTCAGGTCGTCGGTCCGCGCCTGCGCGGCGGCACGCAGCAGCCGCTGCGTGGCCCACGCCGAGTAGGCGGTCAGCTCACGCAGGTCGGCGGCGCGCATCACCGGATCGCTCGAAGCCGCGGCGTCTCACTTGTCCTTGTCCTCGTCGCCGTCGTCGTCCTTGCCCTTGGCCTTGAACTGGTTGTGGCCTTCCTTCTTCTCGGCCTCGAGCCTGGTCACCAGCTTCTCGGCCTCGGCCCAGTTCTTCTCGAGCAGCGCGAGCTCGAGCTCGAGCATCGCGACGATCGTCACCTTCATCTCCTTGCGGAACGCGAGCAGGAACGCCGCCTGTTCGGCCGCAGACACGGTCTTGGTCTTCTTCGGTTCGAGGTTCTTGGCCTCGAGCGCACGGCGCTGCATCTCGCGGATCGCGTCGAGCGGCGCGGGGCCGGACTTGTCGCCCTTGATGAACTCCTTCACCGCACGGAAGCTGCGGTTGACCGCCTTCATGTGGCTGTCGACGGTGACCGGCTTGTCCTGGGCCGCGGGCGCGGCGCGGTCCTGCGTCAGGGGCGCCGGGGCGGCCAGGGTCAGGACGAGCGAGAGCGGGAGCACGAAGGCACGGAAGCAGGGAATGGACACGACAGGGCTCGGGGTGATGGAAGAGGGAAGCTGGCGCAACGCGTGTGCCGCGATTCTGGCCTCGGCCGACCAGCCGTCAAGCCGTACGTCCGGGTCCGCCCGCCGGGATCCCGAGCAGGCCCGAACCTGCTCAGTTCCGGAGTTGCAGTTGCCGCAGCGCGACCTGCTTGCCGCGCACATCGGCGAGGCGATCGAGATAGTGCGCGCGTGGCCAGCTGACCGCCCCCAGGCTCTGCAGGTGCGGCGTCATCAACTGCACGTCGAAGACCTCGATGCCGGCCGCGAAGAGCGCACGCACCGCGCAGATCAGCGCCACCTTCGACATGTCGCGCACGGAGTGTAACATGCTCTCGGCGGCAAAGAGACCGCCACGCTGGACGCCGTAGAGGCCGCCGATCAGCTCACCGCCACGACTCCAGACTTCGAGGCTGTGCGCGTGGCCGAGCGCATGCAGCCGCTGGTAGGCCTCCAGCATCTCCGGCAGGATCCAGGTGCCGTCGGCGCGCTCCTTGCCGCACTCCTGCATCACGCGCGCGAACGCGCGGTTCCAGCTGAGCTGGAAGCCACCGCGGCGCAGCACGCGTTGCATGCTGTGCGCGACGTGCAGCGTGTCGAGGTTCAGCACCGTGCGCGGGTCCGGACTCCAC
>CAZSKV010000590.1:0-6175 GCA_964607495.1 uncultured candidatus Brocadiaceae bacterium | reverse complement strand
CCTGCACGCGGTGACCGGGCCCGGTGGGGGTGCAGCCTCGTCGTTCACGCCCCCGGGGCACACGTCGCAGTTCTCGTTCAAGTGCATCAACCCCGGCCTCTACGTCTACCACTGCGCGACCGCGCCGGTCGGCATGCACATCGCGAACGGCATGTACGGCCTGATCCTCGTCGAACCGAAGGAGGGTCTGGCCAAGGTCGACAAGGAGTACTACGTCTGCCAGGGCGACTTCTACACGCGCGGCGGCTACGGCGAACAGGGCCTGCAGCCCTTCGACATGAGCAAGGCGCTGCACGAGGATCCCGACTACGTGCTCTTCAACGGCTCGGTCGGCGCGCTGACCGGTGACAACGCGCTGCGCACGAAGGTCGGCGAGAAGGTGCGCCTCTACGTCGGCAACGGCGGCCCGAACCTGGTCTCCTCGTTCCACGTGATCGGCGAGATCTTCGATGCCGTCTACCAGGAGGGCGGCACGAGCAACGTGCAGAAGAACGTGCAGACGACGATCGTGCCGGCCGGCGGCTCGGCGATCGTCGAGTTCACGATGGACGTCCCTGGCACCTACATCCTCGTCGACCACTCGATCTTCAGGACCTTCAACAAGGGTTCGCTCGGGATGCTCAAGGCCGAAGGTCCGGAGAACAAGGAGATCTACTCCGGCCGCCAGGACGACCGTATCTACCTGCCGGAGGGCGGCACGGTGCAGGAGGTGTCCGCACCCGGCATCAAGCCGATGCCGATGGACCTGAGCAAGGAAGAGCGCATGAAGCACGGCGAGCGCGTCTACCAGCAGGTCTGCCTGGCCTGCCACCAAGCCAACGGCGATGGCATTCCTGCGGCCTTCCCGCCGCTCGCGAAGTCCGACTTCCTGATGGCGGACAAGACCCGCTCGATCCAGATCGTGAAGAACGGCCTGCAGGGCAAGATCACGGTGAACGGCAAGGAGTTCAACAGCGTGATGCCGGCCCTCAAGCTCTCCGACCACGACATTGCGAACGTCCTGACCTTCGTCCGCAACAGCTTCGGCAACAGCGGCGACATGGTCACCACCGAGGAAGTGCAGAAAGTCAAGTGAGCCGCGGGCGTTGTCAGACAGGCATGGTCCGATCTGGCATCGCAGCCTGGCTCCCGCTCCTCCTCACCGCCTGCTCGGGTGAGCCTTCCGCAACACCGGCCGCGCCGCCTCCCCTCCAGGCGGTGCGGCCGGCCGACCGTATGGCCGCGGTGGCGGCCGGCGAGTTCAAGCCGATGTTCGCGGGCAAGGAAGCCGACCAGAGCATCCCCGTCCGCGCGTTCGAGATCGACGTCGTCCCGGTCACCAACGCGGACTTCCTCGAGTTCGTGAAGGCCAATCCGACCTGGCGCCGCAGCCTGAAGAAGCGCCTCTTCGCCGACGGCAGCTACCTTGCGAGCTGGGCCGGCGACTTGGATCTCGGCAGCCTCGATCCGCAGGCCCCCGTGACCCAGGTCTCCTGGTTCGCGGCCAAGGCCTATGCGAAGTGGCTCGGCAAGCGCCTGCCGACGCTCGCCGAATGGGAGCTTGCCGCCGGACTCACGGGCGCCGGGCCGGAGATGACCCGGAAGATCCTCGACTGGTACGGCCAGCCGACGCCCAAGACCTTCCCGGCAGTCGGCCAGGGCGCCCCGAACCAGAGTGGGCTCTACGACCTGCACGGCCTGGTCTGGGAATGGGTGCTCGACTTCAACACGGCCATGGTCACCGGGGAATCGCGCGGGGATTCCGCGCTCGAGCGCAACCTCTACTGTGGTGCCGGGGCGGTCGGTGCGGCCAACCCGAACGACTATGCGGCGTTCATGCGCTACGCGTTCCGTGCGGCGCTGAAGGCCGACTACGCGATCAAGAACCTGGGCTTCCGTTGTGTGCGAGACCTGCCATGAAGCATTTGCTGCTGCTGCTGCTGCCGTTGTGCCTCTTCGCCTGCAAGAAGGCGGCGGAGCCCTCGTGCTGCGCGGGAGAGGAGGAGTTCGCGGCCGCGAGCGATCGCTCGCTCTTCCAACTGACCTCGACCTGGACGGCCCAGAGCACGCGCACGCTGCACCTGCGCGACCTGCCGGGAGAGGTGCGGGTGCTCGCGATGATCTACACGACCTGTGAGTACGCGTGCCCGGTGATCCTCGCGGACCTGAAGAAGGTCGAGGCCGCGCTCGCGCCCGCGCAGCGGCAGAAGGTGCACTTCGTGCTCGTGACGATGGATCCGACGCGGGACACCGTCGAAGTGCTGGCCCAGTACGCGCGGGAGCGCGAGCTGGATCCGAAGCGTTGGACGCTGCTGCGCGGGTCGGCCGACGACACGCTCGAGCTCGCGAACGTGCTCGGCTTCAAGTTCAAGCAGGTCGGCAAGGGCTTCTCGCACAGCAATGTGTTCTTCGTGCTCGACCAGAAGGGTGAGGTCGTGCACCAGCAGCCCGGACTGCAGACCGGACCAGCGGAACCCGTGACCGCGATCGGGCGCATGCTCGAGTAGCCGCGCGGCGGGCCCTTGCGCACCGAAACCCGCGGGAACGCGCGCTGCCGCTACGCCGCCGGATAGAGCCCGGCGATCTCGTCCCGGCCGGCCTCGAGATCCTCGGGAGTCTTGATCGGGAAGAAGCGGTTCTCCGTGCCCGCGCGCTTGACGCGCACGAAGTTGCTCGGCAGGAAGCGCGTCATCTCGCCGATCAGGCGCTCCATCTGCACGGCCACCTTGCCCTCGACCTTCTTCTCGACGTAGTAGTAGCCGAGCGGGAACTCACGGTCCAAGGCGCTGGCCTTGAAGTGGAACGTGTTCGTGTTGAACACGTCCACGATCTCCGGGTCGAAGCCGTCGGGATAGCGGATCTGCTCGACGAGCTGCAGCTGGCCGTCGACGACGAAGGGGGAGCCACCCGTGTCGCCGGGCCACTTCGGCGCGACCTCGACCGTGACGTCGGCAAGGCTCTCGATGTGGTGGGCCAGCACGAGCCGGCTGATCCGCGCCCCGAGGTTGTCGACGTTCGACACGAAGAGGTGCTTGCCCCCGTGCTCGAGGAAGTGCCGCAGGGCGCCGCTCTGGCGCAACGCCGCCGCGAAGTCGCCGTGGCCGGGACCGTAGCGCGAGATCTGGCCGCCGGCGCTGCGGAACAGCTCGCCCTTCTTGGTCAGGCGCACCGACACGAACTGGTTGAAGTGGTGGATCTGCGCCGGATCGAGCCCGAAGTGCCGGTGCGCGGCGAAGTGCGCCTTGGTGGCTGCCTCGGTCGCGAAACTGTTCATCAGGAACACCTCGATGCGGCCGCCGCAGCGCTGCTGCGCGAGCTTGACGTCCTCCATCTTGAGGCCGAGGAACGAGCGCGACTCGCCGAGGACCGGCACGATCCCCTTGACGATCCCGCCGAAACGGGTCGCCATGCCGCCGTTCAGGATCACGACTCCGAGCGACGAGATCTTGATCGCGTCGGCGCCGCGCTCTTCGAGGTAGGTCGCGTTCTCCGAACCCTTGCGCGGCAGGTCGCGGATGCTGCCCTCCTCCGGCGCCCGGATCTCGCCGCGGATCGCGTTGGCCTGACGCGAGAGCTTCTTCTTGCGCAGACCCTCGGCCCACTCTTCGAGGAGCTTCGGGTCGAAGCCGTAGGGGGTCAGGGACGCGCGTTCGGCGTCGGTGAGGTCGATCAAGGCGTGGTGGGGCAGGGGCGAATCCACAGGCTATCGACCCTCCGGGACCGGCTGAAGAGGTTGCAGGCGGGGTGGGTATGGCCGAACATCCTGGGATGCGCTGCAAGTGGTTGCCTTGGTTCGTGTTCGGACTGTGTCCGGCGCCGCTCGCAGCCCAGGCGTGGCTGGCGGTCGGCCCGGCTTCCTGGCGCGGCGTGATGCAGCCCTTGCTGGCCGCCCGCAAGGCACAGGGGCTGGCTGCGGAGTTCGTGGACCTGCCAGCCGCGGGCGACGCCGCGGCGGTGCGCGACCAGGTGTGCGCCACCCTGCACGCGCGCATCCGTGCCGGTGGCCCCGGCTACCTGCTGCTGCTCGGCGACTCCGACCGCGGCGGTCTCCCGTTGCCGGCGATGCCGCGCCCGGGCCTGAGCACGATCCTGCCGGGCAAGTGGCCGGCGGATCCGGTCTGGACCGACCTCGGCTACGGGGATCCCGACGGCCGCGGCGTGCCGCAGTGGCCGGTCGGCCGCTGGCCGGTGCGGGATGCCGCGGAGGTGGCGGTGCTCGTGGCCAAGACCCTCGACTACGAGCGCACACCGCCGGGCGACTGGCTGCGCCAGTTCGAGTTCGTGGCCGGAGACGGGGACTTCGGGGCGGTGCTCGACACGGTGCTGCTCGGGGCCATGCGGCAGCTCTTCAGCGAGGAGCTGAGCCCCGCGTTCCAGGTGCGGCCGCTGGTCGCACTGCCCGACAGCCCGTTCTTCGTCGAGCCGGCGCAGTTCGGCGCCACGCTCCTGGCGCGGCTCGACGCGGGGTCGTTCGTGTTCACCTATGCCGGCCACGGTTCGCTCGATCGCTTCGCCAACCTGCGGCTGCGCGGGCAGAAGGGCAGCTGGCCGCTGCTGCGCCAGCAGGACGTGGCGAGGCTGCGCTCCGCGCAGCGCACGATCCTGATGGCCTATGCCTGCCACATCGGCGGTTTCACCGCGGATGCGCTCGGTGAGACGCTGGTGCGTGCCGCGCACGGCCCGGTCGCCGTGTTCGCGGCCTCTACAGTCTCCTACCCCTTCGGCGACCTGTTGCTCGGGCGCGAGCTCATGCATGCGCAGGAAGACCCCGGGATGCAGCGGCTCGGGGATCTGCTGCGCACCGGTCTGCGCGAGCTCGTCGCGGCGACCGGCAAGACCCCGTTCCACCAGCGGGCGATCACCGCCGCCGGGGTCCTGGGGCTCAGCCCGGACGCGCAGATCGCGCTGCGGCGCTACACCGCGGATGTCTATCAGCTCTTCGGCGACCCGGCCCTCCGGCTCCCCGCGCGCGAACCGCTGGTCGTCGCGCTGCGGTCTCCGGCCACGGTCGGCCGCGAACTCGTGCTCACGGTCCGTGGCCAGAGACCTTGCGCGAAGATCCGCATCGAACTCTGCTGCGACCGCGGCCGGCGCAGCAACGAGATCCTCGCGGTCCAGGAGATCGCGCTCGCGGGCGAGCCGGTCGAAGTGCGCTTCCCCTGGCCGGATCAGGGCGAGCCCGGCTACGCCGTCGTGCGCGCGTTCGGGCTCGCGGATGGGCGGGCGCAGAGCGGCGGCTTGCGCTTCCGCGTGGCCCGTGACTGAGGTCCTGCGGCTCTCGGCACCGTTGACCGGGCTGCGGGGGATCGGGCCGGTGCTCGCCGCCAGGCTCGCGGCCCAGGGGCTGACGACGATTGCCGACCTGCTGCACTTCTTTCCGCGCCGGCACCAGGACGTGCTCGAGCTCGCAGCGCCCGAGGATGCAGCGGTCGAGCGCTTCGTGCGGATCTTCGGCACCGCCGAGAAGACGACGCGGCAGTGGCTGCCGGGGCGCAGGTCGCTCGTGGTCGTGACCTTCCGGGCGCGCACCGGCGTGCCGTTCCAGGTGCCGTTCTTCAACCAGCCCTACCTCGGCAAGGCGTTCCCGCCGGGTACCGAACGTTGGATCGAGGGCGTGCTGCAGCGCCGTGGCCGGCACTTCGCGATCCGGCAGCCGCGCGTGCTCGGCGAGCGCACAGTGGTCCAGGGCCCGGTGCTGGTCCGTTATCCCGAACTCGAGGGTGTATCCGAGCCGCGGCTGCGCGGGTTCCTGCGCGAGGTGTTCGCCCGCGTCGACCTCGCGCAGCTCTGCGAGGAGCTGCCGCCGGCGCTCGCGGCCGGCCTGCCTGCGCCGGCGCCTGCGCTCTTGGCCATGCACTTCCCGGCCTCGGCCGCCGAGCACGAAGCCGCCCGGCGGCGCTTCGCGCTGACCGTGGCCGTGCGGCTCTTCGCGCGCATCGAGGCCGCGCAGCAGCGCCGCCGCGCCCGGCGGGGTCCGCCCTGCCGGATCGACGCGGCGCTGCGCGCGCGGATCGCCGCGCGGATCCCGTTCGCCCTGACCGGCGACCAGGCCGCCGCGATCGCGACGCTCGAGCAGCGGCTGGCCGGCCCGGCGCCGATGGGGGTGTTGCTGCAAGGGGACGTCGGTTCCGGCAAGACCGCGGTCGCGTTCTGGGCGGCCCTGGTCGCGATCGCGAACGGCTACCAGGTCGCGTTC
>CAZSKV010000589.1:0-8145 GCA_964607495.1 uncultured candidatus Brocadiaceae bacterium | reverse complement strand
GCGGAACCTGCGGCGCCGACCGCGCACGAACGCGAGGCGGTGCTCGAGTTCCTGCGTGCCCCCGCCGGCCGCGCGGCCCTGGTCGCGGCGCTGCCGCGAGCCCGCGCGCGCGCGGGCCGCCTCGGGCCGGTCGCGCCGCTGATCGAGGGCGAACTCGGGCGATGAGCGCGGAGGGCTCGTTCCAGCGGCTGCTGCAACGCATGCAGCAGCTCGGCTTCCAGCCCAGTCGGCGGCTCGGCCAGAACTTCCTGCTCGATCCCACGCTGCACCGCGTGATCGCGGAGGCGGCTGGCCTGGGCCGGACCGACGTGGTGCTCGAGGTGGGGCCGGGTCTGGGCTTCCTGACCCGGGAGCTGGCGCAGCGCGCAGGCCAAGTCGTGGCCGTCGAGATCGATCCGCGGCTGGCGAGCATCCTGCGCGAGGAGTTGCTGGCGTTCGCCCCGGAGTGGGCCCCGGTCGAGGTCGTCGAGGGGGACGTGCTGGCACCCGAGGACTCCGTGCAAGCTGCGGCGCTGGCAGCCGTGCGGGCGGCGAGGGCGCGCCTGGGTGGCGGATTCGCCGTGGTCGCCAACCTGCCGTACGCGGCCTCGGGTCCGTTCCTGGCTCGCCTCCCGCTCCTGGTCGAGCCCCCGGAGCGGGCCGTGCTCCTGGTCCAGCTCGAGCTGGCCGAGCGCTTGACCGCTGCTCCCGGCGGCCGCGAGTACGGCAGCCTGCCGGCGCTGCTGAGCGGCGGCTACCGGATCGAACGCTTGCGCAAGGTAGGCCGTGAGGTGTTCCGGCCGCGCCCGCAGGTGGACTCCGCGATCGTCCGCCTTGTCCGGAATCCGGATGGACCCCTCTGGGACCTCGATCCGAGCGCGCGGAGGCTCTTCAGCCGGTGGCTGCGGGGGGTCTACGCCGGCCGTCGCAAGCAGCTGCGGAGCGGACTTCTCTTGGCGGCAAGGCAGCTGGGTTGGCCCGAACCCGATCCGAGGGAAGAGCCGTTGGCAGCGCGGCGGATCGAGGAACTCGATGCCGCGACCTGCTTGCAGCTCTTCTCCCGGCAACATCGCCCTTTTTGACAGGTCCGAAAGCCGGCATATACTTGCTCGGTTCCCCCAAAGTCCCCGTTGCGTCCCTCGCGGACCCGCGGAAGCAAGGATCGGGCGGTTGGCTCTTCGTCGCGGCAGGCGCACTCCCCTTGCGCCCGGACCGTGGGCTCGCTGCTCTTCCGCGCCCGCTGGCTGCGAGCCCGCAGCGGCATGTCCGCGCAACGCCGTATTGGTCCGCATCCCCCCGATGGATCGCTTCGAGGAAGTCAAGCTCCGCGTCAAGGAGGCCAGTGACCTGGTCGCCTTGGTGGAGTCGTACATTCCGCTGAAGCCGCGTGGGCGCGAGTTCGTGGCCCTGTGTCCGTTCCATCAGGAGAAGACGCCGTCGTTCTACGTGGTGCCCGACGGGCAGTTCTTCCACTGCTTCGGCTGCGGCAAGAACGGCGACGTATTCAACTTCGTGATGGAGCGCGAGGGATGGACCTTCCGTGAGGCGTTCGAGCAGCTGGCGAGCCGCGCCGGCATCTCGACCGAGGGCGTGTTCGGCAACCGTCCGCAGGACTCGGCGCCGCGCGTGGACGTGCACGGGGCGCTCGCCGCCGTGCGTGACTACTTCCAGGGTGTGCTGCGCAGCAGTGAAGGCGAGGCGCACCGCTCCTACCTCGGCAGCCGCGGGCTGCTCGCGGCGATCGAGCCATTCGGGATCGGCGCGCATCCGGCGGAGCCCGGACGCCTGCAGCGTTTCGCGCGGCAGAAGGGACTGCCGCTCGCGCCGCTCGAGCAGGCTGGGTTGCTGGGCCACACGGGCCGCGAGCCGTTCGCCGGCCGCGTGATGTTCCCGATCGAGGACGAGCGGGGCCGCGTCGTCGGCTTCGGCGGCCGTGTGCTCGGCAAGAGCGACGAGCAGAGCGGGCCGAAGTACCTGAACTCGCCGGAGTCGCCGCACTTCAACAAGCGGCGCGTGCTCTTCGGCCTCAAGCACGCGAAGAAGAGCGGCGTGCGGCGGATCGTCGTGATGGAGGGCTATACCGACGTCATCGCCTGCCATCTGGCCGGGATGACTGGGGCGGTGGCGACCCTCGGGACCGCACTCACGCACGACCATGCCCAGATCCTGCAGCGCTACGCGACCGAAGGCGTCGTGCTGCTCTTCGACGGGGATCCGGCGGGCTTCCGCGCGGCCGACAAGGCGTTCCGCGAACTCGTGCGCACCGACCTCAAGCTCTCGATCGCGCTGCTCGAGGGCGGCGTCGACCCGGCCGACCTGGCGGCGCCGCCGCCCGGGCTCCCGGCCGAGGAAGTGCAGCAGCGCCGCGCCCGCCTGCAGGCGGTGATGGACGGCGCCGAGGACGTGCTCGCGGTCTGGTTCCGGCTGCTGCGCAAGCGCTTCGACCTGCGCGAGACGAGCGAGGTCATGAAGGCCGCCGCCGAGTGCGGCAGCGTGCTCGCGACCCTCGACGAGCCGGCCCGGCGCGAGATCGTGCTCGGCCGCATGGCACCACACCTCGGGCTCTCGACCGAGAGCCTGCGCCGCCAGATCAAGGAGCAGCGCCGTGCGCCGGCGTCGCCGCCGCCCGCGGCGGCGGTGCCCGACCGCGTCGCCGAGCTCGCCCGCACTCCGGCCGGACGCGCCGAGCTCGAACTGCTGAGCGTGCTGCTCGCCGATCCGCAGCTCGTGCTGGAGCCCGAGGTGGTCCAGAGCGACGAGCCGCTCGTGCGCGAGCTGATCGCCGAACTCCAGGCCGCGGTGCAGCTGGGTCACGTGACCCGCGATGCCGCGATCAGCGCGCTCTTCACGCGCTGCACCGAGCGGGCCGAGCTGCGCGCCGTGCTCGCGCGGGCGGCCACGCACGCGCCGAAGATCAAGAGCCCGCGCGAGTTCCTGCACGCGCTGCAGCAGGGCCGGCGCCAGCACGCGACCCGCGCGGTCGCGCAGCGGCTGCGCCTCGAACTCCAAGCGGCACGCGCCCAGGGCGACCAGGCGCAGGCCGACCAACTCATGCGACGCTACCTCGAAACGCTTCGGGGCAGCGGCGCAGCGACCATCCCACCCGCTACGACCCCCTGATCCGTCGGACGCGCTATGCACAAGCAGCTCGAAGCCGTCATCAAGAACCTCATCAAGTCGGCACGCAAGGCCGGCACGGTGACCCTGGCCCAGCTCAATGCCGTGCTGCCAGAGGACTGCAACGTGCCCGAGAAGATCGAGGCCGCGATGGTCATGCTCGAGGAGGCTGGCATCGAGGTCGTCGACACCGCCGAGCAGGCGGCGCGCAAGGCCGCGCAGAAGGTCAAGCCCGGCGCGCCGGCCAAGGGCAAGGACGGCGAGGCCGCAGAAGAAGGCGAGAGTGCCGAAGTCGAGATCCCGGAAGTCGAGCCCGAGGACTTCGGCATGGCCCCCGAGCCGGTGGAGGAAGTGACCGAGGCCGAGCTGTCGGCGCCGATCGTCGACATGACCGAGAAGATCGACGATCCGGTGCGCATGTACCTGACGCAGATGGGCGAGATCCCGCTGCTGACGCGCGAGGAGGAGATCTCGCTGGCGCGCAAGATAGAGCTCACGCGCAAGCAGTTCCGCAAGGAAGCCCTGAGTTCCGGGTTCGGCCTCGCGAACGCGATCGAGATCCTCGAGGACGTGGTCCGCGGCGAGCTCGCGTTCGATCGCACGCTGAAAGTCAACCAGCAGGATCCGGAGATCGGCAAGGCCGACCTGTCCGATCGGCTGCCGGGCAACATCGCGACGCTGCGCAAGATGTACGAGGCCGCGAAGCTCGACTTCCAGATCCTGCTCGAAGGATCGCCGAGCCGCGCGCTCGCCTGCCAGCTCAAGAAGCGGATCGTCTCGCGCCAGCGCAAGGCCGTGATCCTGGTCGAGGAGCTGAACCTCCAGGGCAAGAAGGTGCGGCCGATGATCGACCTGCTCGAGAACCGGCTCAAGGAACTGCGCCGCCTCGAGCAGCGCCTGAACACCTACCGGGGCTCGCAGATCAAGAACGCCAACGCCAACGAACTGCGGCAGCGGCTCGTCGATCTGCAGATCGAAGGGCTCGAGCCGATCGAGAAGATGCAGCGCCGGCTCGAGCTGGTCCGCAAGAGCTACGCCAACTACGAGGAGGCGAAGCGCAAGCTCTCGTCCGGCAACCTGCGGCTCGTCGTGTCGATCGCCAAGAAGTACCGCAACCGGGGCCTCTCGTTCCTCGACCTGATCCAGGAAGGCAACACGGGTCTGATGAAGGCGGTCGAGAAGTACGAGTACCGCCGCGGCTACAAGTTCTCGACCTACGCGACCTGGTGGATCCGCCAGGCGATCACCCGCTCGATCGCCGACCAGGCGCGCACGATCCGCATCCCCGTGCACATGATCGAGACGATGAGCAAGCTGCGCAACGTCTCGAAGAAGCTGCTGCAGGCCAAGGGGCGCGAGCCGAGCATCGAAGAGGTCGCCGAGGCGGCCCAGATCTCGGTCGACGAGGCCAAGCGGGTGATGAAGATCAGCAAGCACCCGATCTCGCTCGACCGGCCGATCGGCGAGTCCGACGACTCCTACTTCGGTGACTTCATCGAGGACGAGTCGGTCGAGTCGCCGGTCTCCGCCGCGAGCCGCGAGATGCTCAAGGAGCGGATCGAGACCGTGCTCTCGACGCTGACCTTCCGCGAACGCGAGATCATCAAGCTCCGTTACGGGATCGGCGACGGCTACACCTACACCCTCGAAGAGGTCGGCCGGATCTTCCGCGTGACCCGCGAGCGCGTGCGCCAGATCGAGGCCAAGGCCGTGCGCAAGCTGCAGCACCCGGTGCGTGCGCGCCGCCTCTCCGGCTTCCTCGACGGCACCGGAGAAGGCTGAGCGCCGGCCGCTGCCGGTGCGGCGGCAGCCGGGGGCGCGAACGTGGGCGCTGGGCCATGATGCCCTTGCCCGGGCAGGAGTCGTCGCTACACTCCTCGCCTCGCCAACCAGCCCTCCAGCCAGCAGTCAGGCTCTTGCATCCGGACGTCAAGAAGCTCCTCGAAGTCCAGAAGGTCGACAGAGAGATCGCGCGCATCCGCCGCGATCTCGATTCCCTCCCGCGTGAGCAAGCCCAGCGCGAGAAGCGCCTCGGCGACGCGAAGAAGAACTTCGACGCCAAGAAGGCGGCCTACGTCGAGGCCGAGCTCGAGATCCGCCGGCTCGAGCAGCAGATCAAGTCCTCCGACGAGGAACTGAAGAAGCTCGAGTCGCGGCTCAACACGGTCAAGAACAACGCCGAGTACCAGGCGATCCTGTTCCAGATCGAGGCGGCCAAGAAGGAGCGCTCCGAGGCCGAGACCGACGCCCTCTCGCGCATGGAGTCGGTCGAGGGCCTCAAGACCGCGCAGAAGGACGCGCAGGCGGCCGTCGCCGAGGAGGAGAGGGTGTTCACGCTGTTCCTCGCCGAAGGGCAGAAGCTGCGTGTCGCCCGCGAAGCCGAGGCGGCGCAGGTCGGCGCCGGGCGCGCGGGCCTGATCGCGGGCATCCCGAAGGAGCTGCTGGCCAAGTACGAGAAGCTGTTCGCGTCCCGCGACGGACTCGCGGTCTGCGCCGTCGAAGGGAACATCTGCCAGGGCTGCTACACGCTGGTGCTCGTGAACGACATCGCCAAACTGATGGGCAAGAGCACGGTCGTGCAGTGCGGCTCCTGCCAGCGGCTCCTCTATCTCGCGGGGCGGTAGGCGACCTGCAGCGCCATGGCTGCCGCGATCCATCCGGTCGTCGCCGGGACCGCAGGCCACATCGACCACGGCAAGAGCAGCCTGGTCCGGGCCTTGACCGGGATCGATCCCGATCGCCTGAAGGAGGAGAAGGAGCGCGGGATGACGATCGACCTCGGGTTCGCGCCGCTGCAGCTCGCCAGCGGCCGGACGGTCGGACTCGTCGACGTTCCGGGGCACGAGCGCTTCGTCAAGAACATGGTGGCTGGCGTGACCGGCCTCGACCTCGCGATCCTGGTCGTCGCCGCCGACGACGGGGTCATGCCGCAGACGCAGGAGCACATCGACATCCTCGACCTGCTCGGTGTGCGCCGCGGCCTGATCGCCCTGAACAAGATCGACCTCGTCGACGCCGACACGGCCGAGCTGGCCGAGCAGGACGTGCGCGAGCACATCCAGGGCACCTCACTCGAGCGCTTCGAGTTCGTCCGCACTTCGACCGTGAGCGGTCAGGGCCTCGCCGAGCTCAAGCAGAAGCTCGAAGCGCTCGCGCTCGCGGCACCGGTCCGTTCGCACTCGGGACCGTTCCGGATGCCGATCCAGCGCGTGTTCGTGCTCAAGGGGATCGGCACGATCGTGACCGGCATCCCGGTCAGCGGCGCGGTCCAGATCGGCGACGAGGTCGAGTTCCTGCCGCCGGGCACCAAGGCCAAGGTGCGGGCGATCCAGGCATATGGCGGACCGGTGCAGAAGGCGATCGCAGGGCACAGCACGGCGCTCTCGGTGCCCGACGCGCGCGAGGCCTCGCTCGCGCGCGGGATGATCGCCGCCTCGCCGGGGCTGTTCGTGACCGGGGACACGCTCGACCTGGAACTGCGGGTGCTCGCGCGCTCGCCGGTGCTCGAACACCGGATGCCCGTGCGGCTGCACACCGGGACGATCGAGGCGCGAGGCGTCCTGCAGCTGCTCGACGCCGATCACGTGGCGCCGGGCGCTTCGGTCGTGGCCCGCGTGGTGGTGGACGAGCCGGTGGCCTGCGTCGCCGGGGACCGGTTCCTGCTGCGCCTGCAGAACCCGCCGCGCACGGTGGGCGGCGGCAAGATCCTGCGCGTCACCCTGGCCAGTGCCCGCTACCGCCGCCGGCAGCTCGCGACCGAGCTCGAGGGGCTGCGTTCGGCTGGCGCCGACCACGCGCAGCGGCTGCGCACCGAGCTCGGCCAGGCGGGCCCGGCCGGGCGCCGGACCGACGAACTCGCGAGCTCGCTCGGCATCGATCCGGCCGAGCTCGCGCCCCTGCTGGCCAAGGACCCGGAGCTGCACCTCGACCCGGCCAGCGGCCGGGCCTTCACCAGGGCCGCGATCACCCTGGGCAAGCAGGAGATGCGCGCGGCCGTCGACCGCATCCTGCGGGACCGCCCGCTCGCGGCCTCGATCCCGCGCTCGGCCCTGCAGTCGACGCGCAATCTGCCGCTCGAGCTGCAGGCCGTGGTGTTGCAGGAGCTGCAGCGCGAGGGGTCCGTGCGCCCGGCCGCGCACGGGCGGTTGCTCTTCCTCGAGCGGCTGCGCCCGCTGGCGCCGGCCGAACAGGCCCGCCTCGACGCGCTGGTCGGCTTCTGCGAGCGCGCCGAGTTCCGGCCGCCGACGCTGGCCGAGCTCTGCCAGGGGGTCGGCATGGCCGAGGCCCAGGCCAAGGGACTCCTCGCGCGGGCGATCGACGAGGGTCTCGTCGACCAGGTGGGCGAGCACGTCTACGGGGCCGCGACGATCAAGAAGTCCCTGCTCGCGATCCGGGCGAACTGTCTGCGCCACGCCGAGGTGCTCGACATCCCGGCATTGCGCGACGAGCTCGGCACCTCGCGGAAGTACCTGATCCCGCTGCTCGAGTACGTGGATTCCCTGGGCCTCACGCGCCTGCGCGAGGGGGTCCGGCGGCTGTTGACCACGTCGACGCTCTACCAGGCCCTGGGCACCAATCCCTGAGTCCCGCGTGCGTTGGCACGGGTGCCTGCGCGCCCTTGCCCCGCGGCAGGGGCGCGGCCGGACCGCGCCCCAGTCAACCTGGAGGCCCGATCGTGCCGATAGAACCGCGACGGAAAACCCGCGACGGAGACGTCCATGACCGGCGAAGAAGCGCACGACCAGAACGACAAGCTCGATGACGATTTCTTCGTCCTCTCCGACGAAGACGCCACGAACCCAGCGAACCCCGACGCCCAGACTCCTGCAGCATCGGCCGAGCAGCAGCCAGCGCCGCCGACGGGTGTGAGCGGCGACGAGGAGGACATCCTCTTCACTCCGACCGAGGCGCAGCAGAAGCGCAACCTGACCGAACCCGCGTTCGGTGAGGACGCGGCGAGCCGCTGGGGTGGGGCCGAGCTCACGGCCGAGCAGATCGGCATCGAGACCTCGGGCAGCGTGCCGGCCGAGAAGAGCTCGTTCGGCGAGG
>CAZSKV010000588.1:0-4258 GCA_964607495.1 uncultured candidatus Brocadiaceae bacterium | reverse complement strand
CTCGAGCTCGGCCTTGTCGTTGCAGCGATAGGTGTCGGCCGAGCCGGCACCGGCGATGGGCTTGATGATCAGCGGATAGCCGATCGCCTCGGCCGCCTTCCAGACGGCCTTGCTGTCCCCGCAGCGGAAGTTGTGCGGCGTGCGGAGCCCCGCGTGGCTCAGGACCTCCTTCATCCGCACCTTGTCGCGGAAGGGGATCGACTGTTCGACCGTGAGCCCACGGATCCCCAGGGCCTCGCGCAGTCGCCCGGCGAGGATCATCACCGGCTCCCACAGGCACACGACCCGATCGATGGTCTTGCCACGCAGCCAGGCATGCACCGACTTGACGACCGCGGCTTCGTCCTGCCAGTTGGCGATCTGCAGGTAGTCGGCGAGGGCGGGTTTGACCGCGGGATCGAGGCCGGCCTTGGGAGCGTCGCCGACGCCGTAGACCCTGGCGCCGACCTGGGCGAATCCCAGCGTGAAGTACTGCATCTCCTCGGGGAACGCAGGCGACAGGAAGAGGACGTTCATGTTCGTCATCCGAGCTCCACGCGGACCGCAGACACGATGCGCTCGAGGCCAGCTGCCACGACCGAGGTCTCGGGGTGGCGTACGATGATGTGACCCTCGCCGTCGTAGGCACCCGTGGACGGCTGACCGAGCTTCGGCAGCTTCTTCTCGACCACGATCGGACCCAATTCCCGCAACACCTCGTCGATGCCGTGGATGGCCTTGACCCGGCCCTGACCTTGGCCGCGCAGATAGGCGGCGCCGGCGGCGTACTCGCGTTCGGGCGCACGGAACTCCTCGAGGATCATCAGCCGGGCCCAGGCCGCATAGAAATCGAAGTCGTGCGCCCAGGAGAGCAGCGAGGTGAACTGGGCGCCAGGTGGCCGCGCCGCGACCTCGGAGATCGCGATGGTCCCGTCCGGCCGCCGGAACCACTCCATGTGCGTCAGCCCGGTGTGGATGCCGAGCACGTCGAGCGCCTTCGCGCCGGCCGCCTTGATCGGCGCGTATTCGGGGCCGTCGATGAAACGCGGCAGCAGCACGGTCCATTGGATCCAGGGCGTCTCCATGACCTCGAGCGGCCCAGGCGTGTAGCAGGAGATCGAATGGAACTTGTGCGCCCCGTGCAGCGTGACCGAGTCGAAGGAGAACTCCTCACCGGTGATGAACTCCTCGACCAGCAGCGGCGCGCCCTTGCGCGGCGGATCCGAGGCGAGATAACCCGTGAGGTCCTCCAGGTTGTCGACGCGCAGCGTGTTGCGCGCTCCCGCGCCGGCCGGCGGCTTGAGCACCACGGGGAATCCGACCTGCGTGGCGAAGGCGCGGGCCTCGGCGGCACTGCTGGCCAGCGTGTGGCGCGCGCACGGCAGGCCATGCTCTTCGAGGCGCTGCTTCATCAGCGACTTCTCGCGGAAATGGCGCGCCTCGTTGCTGTCCATCCCCCGGATGCGCAGCTTCTCGCGCACTTCGGCCAGCGGGACCTGGAGCTGTTCGAGGATCCCGAGCACCCGGTCGACCCGGCCGCCCCATTCGCGCCCCATGGTGCGCACGCCTTCGACCAGGGGCTCGGTGTGCATCGCATCCTTCACCTGCCGGAAAGCGGCGATCTCCGACCTGATGTCGGCAGGCAGACGATCGACAGGGTCTTGTGACAGGATCCCCAGGCGCACACCCGGCAGCCTGGCCGCGGTGCGGGCGAAGCGCAGGCTCGATTCGAGCATGAATGGCACGACGAACACGACGTTCATGGGGTCCGGCATGGAGCCGCGACAGGATAGCGCCTGCGCGCGAGCGGGGCGACGCATGCGCGCGCCCAAGCGCTGGGCGCGGTCTCCGCCGGGAGTTAGGATCGGCTCACGCCCATGCGCCCCCTCAAGATCTGCCTCGTCTCCTCGGAATGCACGCCCTTCGCCAAGACCGGCGGCCTCGCAGACGTGGTCGCGGCGCTCGGCCGCTTCCTAGCCCGACGCGGGCACGACGTCCGCATCGTGTTGCCGATGTATCTGCGGATCAAGAACGGGGGGCACGAGTTCTTCCCCGTCCCCGAGGCCCAGGACGTGCCGGTGCGCCTTGGTGGCCGGACCTTCTGGTTCTCGGCGTCGACGCTGCAGCTGCCGCGGTCGACGGCCAAGATCTGGCTCGTGCGCTGCCCCGAGCTCTTCGAGCGCGAGGGGATCTACACCCAGGACGCGGACGAGCACCTGCGGTTCGCACTGCTCTCGCGCGCGGTGTTCGCGCTCGCGCAGCAGACGCAATGGTCGCCGGACATCCTGCATTGCAATGACTGGCACACAGGGTTGATCCCCCTCTATCTGCGCACGCTCTATTCGTGGGACAGGGTGTTCGCCAACACCCGGACCGTGCTCACGATCCACAACATCGGCTACCAGGGCGTGTTCGGGGCCGACACGATCCCAGGCCTCGGTCTCGGCAGCGAGCGGCGCGCGCTCTGGCAGGAGGATCTGAACGAGAACAGGATCAACTTCTTGAAGACCGGACTGATGTACGCGACGGCGATCACGACCGTTTCGCGCACGTACGCGAAGGAGATCCAGACCGACGAGCACGGCATGGGTCTCGCAGAGCTGCTGCGACAGCGCGCAGACGCCGTGCGCGGCATCGTCAACGGCGTCGACTACGACGACTGGAACCCCGCGACGGACGTGCTGATCCCGCACACCTATTGGGCCAAGAACCTCGCGGGCAAGGCGAAGTGCAAGGAGGCACTGCTGAAGCGCTTCAACCTGCCGCATGATGCGCATGCGCCCGTGTTCGGGATCGTCTCGCGACTGACCTACCAGAAGGGCTTCGAACTGCTCGCCGAGATCCTGACCGTGCTGCTGCACCGCGAGAACATGCGCCTCGTCGTGCTCGGCACCGGGGAGGAGAAGTACGAGGACTACTTCACGTGGCTGCAGACGACGTTTCCGACCAAGGTCGGCTACGACCGCGGCTACAAGGAGGATCTGGCGCACCAGATCGAGGCGGGCGTGGACCTGTTCTTGATGCCGTCGCGCTACGAGCCCTGTGGCCTGAACCAGATGTACTCGCTGAAGTACGGCACGGTGCCGATCGTGCGGCGGACCGGCGGCCTCGCGGACACGGTCGAGCAGTGGGACGCGAACGCGAAGACCGGTACCGGATTCCTCTTCGGCGAGTTCAGTGCCGAGGCCCTGATGAACACGATCCGCTACGCGCTCGAGTGCTGGAAGGACCAGGCCGCATGGAAGGTGCTGCAGAAGAACGGCATGGAGCGCGACTTCTCCTGGGACCATCAGGCGGAGGAGTACGTGGATCTCTATCGGAAGCTCGTGCCACCCGAGCAGCGTCAGGGCGTCGAGGCCAAGCCGGTCGAGGCGGCTGCCCCGCGTACGATTCCGGCTTCGCAGCCCAAGCTGAGCACTCCACCCAGCGACGCCAGGTCACCGGCGCGAGGGCCCTCCGCGAAGAAGCCCCAGCGCCGGAAGTGAGGCCATCAGCATGCACGTGATCTTCGTCGAACCCGCGTTCCCGAGGAACCAGCGGGAGTTCGTGCGCGCCCTGCGCCAGGTCGGTGCCCAGGTCACCGGGATCGGGGAGTCACCGCTCGAGGCGCTCGATGCGGAACTCAGAGGCTGGATGCACGCGTACGAGCGCGTGCGCTCGGTCGTGGACGAGGGCGCACTCCACGATGCAGTCAAGCGCTGTCAGGCGCGCGGTTGGGTCGATCGCCTCGAGACCACGGTCGAGGCCCACATCCTGGCCGTCGCCAACGTCCGCGAGAAGTGCGAGATCCCGGGCACGAGTGCGCGAACGGCCTTCCTCTGCCGTGACAAGCCGGCCATGAAGGACGCACTGCGCGACGCGGGCATCCCCTGCGCGCAGTCGATCGGGTCCAAGGACGTGGTCGAGGCGCGCGAGTTCGTGAACAGGATCGGCTACCCGGTGATCCTGAAACCGCGCGATGCAGCGGGAGCCTCGGGCACGTTCAAGGCCACGGACGCGAAGGAACTCGAGAGCGCATTCCAGGCCAGTGGCCTGACCCGTGGCCGCAGCGTCGCGATCGAGGAGTTCATCGAGGGGCACGAGGGCTTCTACGACACGTTGACGATCGACGGGAAGGTCGTGCACGACTTTGCGTGCCACTACTTCCCGAACGTGCTCGAGGCGATGCGCACGCGCTGGATCTCGCCGCAGATCGTCACCACGAACCGGCTCTCCGCGCCGGGCTACGCCGAGATGAAGGCGATGGGGCAGAAGGTGATCACCGCGCTCGGGATCGGCA
>CAZSKV010000587.1:0-1545 GCA_964607495.1 uncultured candidatus Brocadiaceae bacterium | reverse complement strand
AATCTATAATGTGTTTTCACAAAACAAGTTGTGAACTCATGGATTTCGCCACCGCAATCCTGGCATGAGGCTTGTTAGAGGAATCCTGGTGCTGCGGTGCTCCGCAGACCCACGAGGAACTCCGATCGCCATGCAAGCTCTCGCAACCAGCCTCCGACTTCTGCTCGCTCTCCTCGCCTTCAGCCTGGCGGTTTCTGCCCAGGGGGTGATCCTGCGCGAAGACTCCATGGTCCTGTATGGCAGCGCAGCGAACTGCACCCAACCGGCGAGTGTGGACTTCCAGAAGCTCAAGAAGGCGACCCCGGAGTGGAAGACGATCCGTTCCGAAGGGGTGCAGAAAGGGACCGCGCGCTACGACCTGCTGGTCGACGACATGAACCGGCGGATCAAGCGCCTGTGCGAGGAAGTGGCGAAGGCCACCGGCAAGGACTGCATCCTCTGCAAGGGCGACGTGGAGAACGACCGCGGCCTCGAGGTGGTCGACCTCACGAGCCAGCTGTTGCGCAAGATCGAGTCCGAGGACTGATCCCTGCTCCGGCCTGACACCCCCGGGAACCGCAGCGGCGATCCGACTGGTTCAGTCCCGCGGCCGTGGTTGCCGATCAAGCTGCAGGTCAACCCCGAACCCCCCTTGCCATCAGCCCATCCCAGAGCCTGCCGTGGAGGTATCGCCTGATGCGCGCGCCGCCGCGCGGTGGCTGGCTCTGCGTCCTGCTCGCGACCGGGTGCGTGACGGAACCGAGGTCGCCGGCAGCGCGGCCGGAAGTCGATGTGCGCGCCGCGGCCTACGATGCCAAAGGGAGACCAGCCTCGGGCAAGGCGCTTGGGCAGCAGGTCTGGGGTCTCGGCGCGGAACTGCCCCAAGAGCCGCCGCAGCCAGCATCGCAGCCGTCGCCGCAGGACACCCAGTCGCGGCCCGCTTCCGGGCCCCAGGACCCGGAGCGTCGGCGTCAGGAGGAGGCCTTCGCGCGCACGCAGTTCGGGCCCAACATCGTGATCGGGAGTGATGGCAAGATCACGAAGCAGTACTTCCTGTCCGGCGAAGCGAGCTCGGTGTTCCTGGCGCTCGTGGCCGAGCCGAAGGCCGGGCAACCGTCCCCCGGTCCCGGCCAGATCCAGCCGCCCGCACCGGGCAGCCGCTATGGCGGCAGCGCCGCCCAGTCGGTCCTGGGTCGGATGCTCGGCGATCACGAGGTCGAGCTCTTCTTCATCCGCGACTTCGAGCAGATGGAATCGACCGACATCGTCGCCAAGGTCACGGGCCTGAACCCGCGCCCGCCCCCGGGCGCGACCGCCGCGAACTCGCTGCTGCTCGTGACGGCGAAGCCCTCGGCACTGCTCGCGTTCGAGTCGGCGCTGAACCTGTTCTACGGCTCGATCCCGCAGATCGAGATCGAAGTGCTGGTCGTCGAGTTCAACGTCACCGACAGCCTGAACTTCGGCGTGGTGCAGACCGGGGCGAACACGCCGATCCTGTCGAACCTCGGCGCCGACGCCCTGGTCAAGAGCCTGACCTCGAACTTCCCACTCGACACGCCCCTGATC
>CAZSKV010000586.1:0-2007 GCA_964607495.1 uncultured candidatus Brocadiaceae bacterium | reverse complement strand
GGAGGACTCGTCGTCGAAGAGCGACGTGAACGTGCCGCCCTTGTCGTCGGTGCGGAAGAGCCCGCCCGAGGCGAAGGCGAGGAAGAGCGTGTCGGGCCGGGCGCTCGGCCCTTCGATGTCCACGATGCGCCCGCCCTGGATCTCCGGCCCGACGTTCCGGAACGTCAGCCCGCGGAGCAGCGAGGCCTTCTCGAGGCCGGCGAACTGCGCGATCAGGCGGATCTCGCGCCCCTGCTCCTCGAAGCGGCCGAGCTCGCGACCGCGCAGGCCCGAGCTGACGGTGCCGAGCAGGGTCTGCGACTCGACGCCGAGATCCTGCGCGCGTTCGCGGTCGAGCAGCACGATGACCTCCTGGTTGCGGTCGAGCTGGCCGGCGTCGATGGTCTCGACCTCGGGCATCTGCGCGAGCTGGGTGCGGACCTGGCCCGCAAGGCGCGCAAGGTGCTCGCTGTCGCGGCCGTAGAGGCGGACCACGAAGTTGCGCATGTCCTTCTCCTCGGCGCCGCCGCCGCCGCCGCCCATGCCCTGGCCGCGCTCGCGCAGCACCGGCTTGAACCCCGGCTTGCGCGGCCAGCCCTCGGCGATCTCCCGGCGCAGGCGCATGGCCTCGGGCTTGGTGACCTCGGGCGCGAACACCAGGTCGAAGCGCGCCGAGGTGCGCGAGAACCGGCTCGACACGTGCGCGACCTTCCACTCGGGGCGCTTGCTGGCGACATGGGCCTCGAAACCGCGCACTTCGCGCTCGACGTCGAACAGGGTCAGGCCGCGCTGGATCTCGAGCTGCATCGTGACGTCGCCGCCGCGGAACGGACCCATCTGCACGCTGCCGCCCATGTCGAGGTCCATGTTGCGGCGCGGGATCTCCATCGAGGCGAGCACGAGCAGCAGCGCCAAGGCCGCGCCCAACCGATGCCAGCCCGAGCGCATCGCGTGCCCGAGCAGCCACGCGCTGACCCGTTCGAGGCCGCGCACGGGCGAGAGGAACGCGAGCCGCTGCGCGAGGCGTTCGAGCCTGCCACCCTGCTCGCGGCCGAGGCCGCCGAACACCCGCACGCCGGCCGGCAGCAGCAGCAGCGCGACCAGCAGGCTCGCCAGCAGCGCGACGGACAGCGGCAGTCCGACGGCGCCGAGCATCGTGCGCGAGTTGGTGTCGCCGCCCATGAAGATCAGCGGCAGGAACACCACGACGCTGGTCAGCGTGGCCAGCGTCACCGCGAGCCCGATCTCGCTCGCACCCTCGACGCAGGCGTCGCGCAGCGGCATGCCCTCGGCGTGCAGGCGGCGGATGTTCTCGAGCACGACGACCGCGTTGTCGACGACCATGCCGATCGCGATGGTCATGCCGGCCATCGTCAGCACGTTCAGCGTGTCGGCCGTGAAGTAGAGCCAGCCGCCGACCGCGAGCATCGACAGCGGGATCGAGATCGCGATCACCAGCGTGTAGCGCACGTTGCGCAGGAACAGCCAGAGCACCAGGAGCGCCGCGAGGCCGCCTTCGAGCCCCGAGTGGATCAGGGTGTCGAGGCTGGTGCGGATGAACCTGCCCTGGTCGAACTGGAACGAGAACTCGATCCCCGCGAGCTCGGGGTCCTGCGCGAGCTCCCGGCAGGCCGCGTTCAGGCGCTCGCTGGCATCGACCGGGTTGGCGCCGGAGGCCATCCGGATCATGCCGCCGTAGGTGTACTTGCCGTCGTAGCGCGAGAGGCTGTCGCGCACGGTCGGGACCCGCTCGACGGTCGCGATGTCGCTGATCAGCAGCCCGGGCCGGATCGGCCATTCCTCGATCTCGCGGGTGCTGCGGAACTTGCTGTCCACGCGCACCAGCAGCCGCTCCTTGCCGTCCTCGATCTCGCCGACCGGCGCCGTGAAGTTGTCGACGGCCAGGCGCTCGAGCACCTGCCGGTAGGAGAGCTTGTGCGCGGCCAGGCGGTCGCGATCACCCTGAACCGCAACATCGACCCGAGCGTGATCTCGGCCGAGATCCGCGACCGCGCGCAACGCGCGCGC
>CAZSKV010000585.1:0-2897 GCA_964607495.1 uncultured candidatus Brocadiaceae bacterium | reverse complement strand
TCGTACCGGTCGCCCGGTCGTGCACGAACACGTCCTCGCTGGCGTTGGTGTCGCCTGGAACCAGGTTGAACGCGGTGCTCGCGAACGCGACCCTGCGGCCATCGGCCGAGATGCAGGCCTTGGTGCTCGCGCCGATCCCTTGCGCCCCGCCGGTGGCGATGCTCACGCGCCGCGTGGTGTGCAGCACGAGATCGTGCACGAACACGTCGTCCGCCTGGTTGGTGTCCCCGGCCACGAGGTCGCTCGCCGAGCTCTGGAACGCCGCGAAGCGTCCGTCATGCGAGAGGCAGAGTGCGCTGTAGAAGCCGCGCGCCGGCACGCCCAGGTCGTCGACGCTCGCGCGGGCGGCCTGGCCGTTGCGCAGGTCGCGCACGTAGACCTGTGGGTAGCCGTTGCCCGGCGTGTGCACCACGCCCTCGGCCACGGTCACGAACGCGACCATCTGGCCGTCCCCGGAGATCGCCGGGACCAGCGAGCCGTAGGCCAGCTCGCCGCCGGTCGCCGAGAGGCTCACGCGGGTGGTCGTGCGCGTGTTCAGGTCGCGCACGAACACGTCGTGCTCCTGGTTCGTGTCGCCCGGCACCAGGTTGCCCGCTGCCGACACGAACGCCACGCGGCGCCCGTCGAAGCTCAGCGCGTGGCCGAGCACCCGCGCATCCGCCTCGACCCCGGCCGTCGACACATTGGCCCGTTCGGTCTGCGCCGGGAGTGATGGGAACAGCGGCAGGGCGACCAGCAGCAGCAGGATGCGAGTCATGGTGCGGAGAGCCGACGATACCCAGGCGTACTGGATCGTGGCATTCCCTGCCCAGACCGGCTTTGGACAAGGACCGGATCCTGCCGATAGATGGGGCATGCCGCTCCTCGGAGTGCACATGCGCGGCATCGTCCTCGGGCCTTCCGGCTATGCGGGCGAAGGGCGCGAATGGCTGTCTGCGTTCGAGCAGGCCGGGCTGCAACCATCGCTCGAGGGCGCCTCGTTCGGCAACGACGATGCGCCGCTGACCCGGCAGGAGACCGTGCTCGTGCGCGATTGCGGCCGGCGCATCCGCACGCCCGGCGGGGTCACCTTCCACCTGATGCCGGTGCCGCACTGGACGCCGGACCGCACGGCCGACGCGAACGTGCTGCGCACGATGTTCGAGACCTACGGCCTGCCGCCGGGGTGGCGGACCGCGATGCAGCAGGCGGACCGCGTGATCGTGCCGACCGAGTGGGGCCGGCAGTCGTTCCTCGCCGCGGGCGTGCCGGCAGAGAAGCTCGCGGTGCTGCCGCCGCCGCTCGACGTCACGCCGTTCCCGGCGCCGGAACCACGCAAGCGCAACACGCCGATGCGCTGGCTCTCGATCGGGGAGTGGACGCGGCGCAAGGGCTTCGACGTGCTGGTCGCGGCGTTCGCGCGCGCGTTCCGCTTCGGCGACGCCGAGCTCTACCTGAAGACCACGCCCCGTGGTCCCTCGCTCGAGACCATGCAGGCGTTCTGCGACGAGATCGTGGCCAGGCACCAGCGCGGCCGGCCGCCGCGCGTGCAGGTGCTCTCGGCGACCCTCGACGCGCAGAAGATCGGCATCCTCTACGCGGCGGCGGACGCGTTCGTGCTGGCCTCCCGCGGCGAGGGCTGGGGGCGGCCGGTGCACGAAGCGATGCTGCGCGGTCTGCCGGTGGTCGCGACCGGCGCGGGCGCACTCGCGACGCTGCTGCCCGACGCGAGCGTCGGCTGGCCGGTGCAGGCGAAGCTGGTCCCGGTCGACGGCGAGGCCGCGCGCGAGACAGCCTGGTTCGAGGGCATGCACTGGCACGAACCCGACCTGGACGACCTCACCACGCAGCTCGCCACGGTGGCCAACAAGCGCGAGGAGGCCCGCGCCCGCGCCGAGCGCGCCTGGCAGCACGTGGTCAGGCTCTGTGCCCGCGAACGCGTGATGGCGGAGTTCGCGCAGCTCGTCGCCCCACTCACTCCGACCGCCCCAGCCGCTCGCGCAAGAGCGCGCTGACAGGGCGCGGTCCGCCGGGTCCGACGCTGCTACTGGACCACCTCGCGGAACACGTTCGTGAACCGACTCGCGTCCGGCCGCGCGGTGTCGAAGAGCGCCGCCTGCGTGTAGACGCTCGCACCGACCAGCCGCGCATCCCAGGGCACGGAGAGGTGCGCGACCGTCGTCGTCCCCGTGCCCAGTTGGACCGTGGGCAGCACGACCAGCTGGTTGGGATCGAGCCCGAACGTGCCCAGCGGCGGAACCGGCAACCGGGAGACGCCCGCACTCAGTCCCACGAGCGCGAGCTGTTGGCCGCCGACGTGCCGCAGCTCGATGGGCCAGGGCTGGCCGATCTGCGCTGCATTGGGCACGTAGAGCTGGTGGTGCAGGTTGAAGAAGAACCGTTCGTAGTGCTGGAAGTAGTAGCTGTTGCCGAGCACGACGTCCGGGTCACCGTCGCCATCGATGTCGCCGACGGCGGCACCACCGCAACCCTGCACACCATCCTGAAGCGTCATGTTGTCGACGAACTTCCCATTGCCGGTGTTCATCAGCAGGCGTGGCATCTCGATGTTGCCGACCCGTAGCACGGTCACGTCCGAGAGCACGAGGTCCGGCCAGCCGTCGCCGTTGATGTCGGCGGCCGTGGCCACACGGAACGGGGAGACCTGGGACGAGAGGATGTGAGTGTTCGTCACGTCCGTGAAGTGGCCAGTGCCGTCGTTCTGGAGCAGGCTCGCAACCGACCTGCCACCGCTGCTCTTGATGATGTCGAGATCACCGTCCTTGTCCGAATCGACGAACACGATGCCGTCGCCGATGCCGGTGGCCGGGGGCAGATGCGTGGCCGTGGCATCGGTGAAGTTGGCATTGCCGTCGTTCAGGAACAGCACTTGCCAACCAGTGTAGACACCAGCGATG
>CAZSKV010000584.1:0-3089 GCA_964607495.1 uncultured candidatus Brocadiaceae bacterium | reverse complement strand
TGCGCGCTGTTCGGGTAGCTCGACCAGTTCGAGATCTTGGTGAACGACGTGCCGCCGCTGGTGCTGCGGTAGAGGTCGAGGCCGCCGACGATCACGAGGTTCGAGTTGGTCGGATCGATCCAGAGCGCGTTGTCGTAGTTCGAGAGCGTCGACACGATCGTGCCGGTCGACACCACGGCGTAGCTCTGCCCGCCGTTGGTCGACTTCCAGAGCGTGATCGACGCCCCCTGCACGCTCGTGGCGGCGAACACCACGCCGGGCGTGGCCTTCGCGTACTTCACCTCGACGCGGGTCACGTTCGGGAAGGTCGGAGCGCTGTTCCAGGTCACGCCACCGTCCAGCGAGTACTGGGCCGTGCCGTCGGCGCGCCCGGCGACGTACTTCGTCGCGTCATTCGGATCGATCTGGACGTCGAGCGTCTTGATCGTCGTGCGGCGCGACCAGCTCGTGCCACCGTCGGTCGACCGCCAGATCCCCGAAATCGTCGAGGCGACCATGATCTGCGGGTTGTTGGTGTCGATTGTCAGGCGGCTGACTGCGTTCCAGAACGCGCCGGACGTGCTCGGCAGCTGGGCCCAGGTGTTGCCACCGTCGGTGGTCTTGAAGATGCCGGCGCCCTGCGACACGGCGCTGTTCGAGGAACCCTCGATGGAGTTGAAGAAGCACTGCTCGCCCGTGCCCGCGAAGATCGTGTTCGGATCCGTGGGGTGCATGACCATGCAGGTCACGGCGATCACGCCCGGGAAGTCCGGCTGCACCACCCAGGAGTTGCCGGCGTCGGTCGTCTTCCAGACGCCGCCGCTGACCGATCCGATCCACATGATCGAGGGGTTCGTCGGGTGGACGAGGATCGCGCGGATGCGCCCGCCGATGTTGCCGGGGCCGAGCAAGGTCCAGTTCGTGGGTCCGCCCGCAGCCATCGGCATCGCCGCGAGACGTTGCTGGTGCGCGAGCGTCTCGCGGTAGAGCGCGCCGTCCGGGATGCGGCCGTCCGCGTTCGCGCGGGCCTGCCAGCGCAGGACCGCTGCCTTGGGCTGTTGGGGAGCGGACTTGGCTGCGGCTCCGGTTCTCGTCGAACCGAAGTCGGGAACCAGGGATGCGAGCGCGAGGCCGGCAACAAGGAAGCAGAGGGAACGCATGGTCGAGTCACCGCCTGCGGCGAGGCGAAACCTTGATGTCAGTGGGTCACAGGGGAAGCCACGGGTCCGGAGTGCACAGTCCGCAACCGTGCATCGAGAGTACCAGGCCCGGGCGGGGCGGGACGGGGATCATGGCCACGATCTGTGAGGAGGTCCACCCCCCCAGTCTCGGGCGGCAGCGTCCGCACGCTGGCATCGACCAGAAGTGGATCGTGCGCCGCTTCCGCGCTTCACTTCTGACTCCATGCAACTCGACGCTGCCAGCCGGATGCGCCTCATGCAGTTCGTCTGCACATTCGCCTGGACGAACCTCGAGGTGTCGCAAAAGGAGCGCGACCTGGTCATGCGCCTCTGCGGCCGTCTCGGCCTCGACGCGCAGGAGACCGCAGCCGTCGAGCGCTGGCTCGAGGTGCCACCCCAGGCCGAAGACGTCGACCCGACGACGATCCCGCGCGCCCACCGTGAGCTGTTCCTGGCCGCGGCCGAGGCCATGGTGCGCGCCGACGGCCTCGTCGACACGGAAGAGCGGGAGTCGCTGGCGGTGTTCCGCGACCTCCTGCGCTGACGTCTCCGTGATCGCCCGCCGGGTCAAGATCGGCATCGACGTCGGCGGTACGTTCACGCACGCGGTCGCACTCGACGCGGCCAGCCTGGACCTGATCGGCAAGACCATGGTGCCGACCACGCACGCTGCCGCGGAGGGAGTCGCGCTGGGAGTCGTGCACGCGCTCGAACGGCTGCTGGCCACCGCCGGCATCGCGCCGGCGGCAGTGGCGCTGATCGCGCACAGCACGACCCAGGCCACCAACGCACTGCTCGAGGGCGACGTCGCACCGGTCGGCATCCTCGGCATGGGCAGGTCGTGGCTCGCCCGGCGGCACACGCGGCTCGCGCCGATGGAGCTCGCAAAGGGCCGGTTCCTGCACCTGCAGCATCGCTTCCTCGACACCAGGGCCGGCGTGGACGCCGCGCGGGTGCGCGCGCTGGTCGGCGAGATGCACGCGGCGGGAGCGCGGGCCTTCGTCGCCTCCGAGGCGTTCGGCGTCGACACGCCCCGCCACGAGACCCAGGTCGCGGAACTCGTGCGCGATCTCGGGCATCCGGTGACCGCCGCCTGCGAGATCGCACAGGTCTACGGGCTCGCGATGCGCACGCGGACCGCGGCGCTGAATGCGGCGATGCTGCCGATCATGCTCGCGACCGCGGACCTGACCGAGCGGGCCGTGCGCACGGCCGGGATCACGGCCCCACTGATGATCATGCGCAGCGACGGCGGGATCATGGACGTCACCGCGATGCGCAAGCGTCCGATCCTGACCATGCTCTCGGGCCCCGCGGCCGGGGTCGCCGCCGCGCTGATGCACGCGAAGATCAGCGACGGCGTGTTCCTCGAAGTCGGCGGCACGAGCACCGACATCTCGATCCTGCAGAATGGCCGGCCGAAGGTCCGCACCGCGCAGGTCGGCGGGCACCGGCTCGCGTTGCGGACGCTCGACGTGCGCACGCTCGGCATCGGCGGCGGATCGCTGCTCGGCGCCGGCGACGGCCGCATTGCCCACGTCGGTCCGCGCAGCGCCCACATCGCGGGCCTGCACTACGCCGCCTTCGCCGACCTGCCGGCAGCCGACGCCCTCAGCGTGCGCCGCATCGCCCCGCTGCCCGGCGATCCCGCGACCTATCTGGCGCTCGCGGCTGCCGGCCGGCCGGCGGCCGAGTTCGCGATCACACTGACCGAGGCAGCGCTCGCGCGGCACAGCGCGACCCAGGCGCCGCAGCTGCCGGGAAACCGCGCGGCCGCCGTGTCCGCGATCGGCCTCGCGGCCGCGCACGTCGGCACGACTCCGCGAGCGCTCCTCGAGAAGACCCTCGACCAGGCCGGCGCGCGGGTGGCCGCCTGCATCGAAGAGCTCCTGGCCGAGTACCGGATGGACCGCAGCCTCGTGACCCTGA
>CAZSKV010000583.1:0-8076 GCA_964607495.1 uncultured candidatus Brocadiaceae bacterium | reverse complement strand
CCAGCGTGATCAGCGCCCAGAATCTGTCCGAGCGGATCGATGCCGACGACACCGAGAGCGTGCTCGGCAGACTCGTCGCCGTGCTCAACAGCGCCTTCGACCGGCTGGCGGCCGCGCTGCAGCGGCAGACGCGGTTCACGGCCGATGCCTCGCACGAGCTCCGCACTCCGCTCGCGGTCGTGATCGCCCAGGCCGAGCTGGCGCTACGCCGCGAACGCACGCCCCTCGAGTATCGCGAGGCCCTGCTCGCCTGCCTCAAGGCCGGTCAGCGCATGCAGGGTGTCGTCGATGGCCTGTTGACGCTGGCCCGGGCCGACGCCGGCGAGTTCGTCGCGAACCGTGCAGTCGTCGATCTCGGCCGGATCGTGCGCGAGAGCACCGAGATGCTGCGCCCGCTGGCCGAGCAACGCCGGGTGAACCTGGCGCTCGAGGTCGAACCAGCCGGGGTCCGAGGTGATCCCGAGCACCTGCGCGAAGTCGCCACGAACCTCGTCGCGAACGCGATCCACTACAACCGCGAGGACGGCCGGGTCGAGGTCCTCGTCCGGCGGGAGCAGGATCAGGTGGTGCTGCAGGTCACGGACACCGGCATCGGCATCGCCGAGCCCGACCAGGTGCATCTCTTCGAGCGGTTCTTCCGCGTCGACACCGCCCGCTCGCGGGCTCGCGGGGGTTCGGGGCTCGGACTCGCGATCGTACAGGCGATCGTCACCGCCCATCGCGGGGAGGTCTCGTGCAGGAGCCAGCTCGGCCTGGGCAGCGAATTCACGGTCCGCCTGCCCGCCGAGTCCCAGGGCTGAACGGCCGCCACGCGATGCGGGTGCGGATCAGTGATGCGCGCAGCAGCCGCCGCCCAACGCGTCTCCGCGCCGCTTCGCGAACTCGACCTGGCTCTTGGCGCAGAGCTGCTGGGCCAGCTCGAGGTACTTGCAATGCGT
This sequence comes from uncultured candidatus Brocadiaceae bacterium, assembly GCA_964607495.1. GTDB lineage: Bacteria > Planctomycetota > UBA1135 > UBA1135 > UBA2386 > CAZSKV01. The sequence goes on along the minus strand of CAZSKV010000583.1, from coordinate 7,138 downwards.
GCCCTCGCCCATGATCTCCCGCTCGGCGCGTTCGAAGTCGCGGGCGAGCTCGCTGACGGCCGCGTCTTCCAAGAGGCGCTTGCCGATCGGGAACAGCACGTTGTTCTCCTTGGCGATGTGGTCGCGCAGCAGTCCGACGAAGCCCACCGCCGCCGAGACGACGGACCTGGCGTCACTCCGCTGGATCGCCTCGTCCAGTGCCTTGATCAGTTCCCGACCCTGGGTGTGCTCCAGCTTCATCACCCCGATCGGCCCGCCGGGTTCGGGCAAGCCGCGGCGCGTCAGCGCCGGGAACAGCAGGTCCTCCTCCTTGCCGTGGTGGCAACGGTCGGCGAAGTTGCGCAGGAACTCGGGGAAGCCGGCCCACAGTTCGCGATCGAAGGGGCCACCCTTCTGCAGGGCCTTGGCCTGGGTCTCCATCGCTTCGAGGACGGCGAGGATGACCTCGTGCTCGGCGACCAGCGCATCGACTGGGTGCTGCACTGGTGTCGCGGAGGAGGTATGGCCGCAGCCACAGGAGTGGGTGGGATCGTTCATCGGATCGACTCAGTGGATCTGTGAGTCCACAAATGCGCCGATTGCGCCAGGATTTCACTGGCACCATCACGCGAACGTCATTTCGTGACGACGCGAGAGTCGACACCGAGCCAGACTGCGCCGCGTGCTCCGCCTGCAATCGAGAACAACGGCTGGTCCAGGCTCAGCCAGAGAGCTGCTTCGCTCTCGTTCTGGCTCAGACGCAGCACCTGACCGGATGCCAGGGCTGCCAGCCAGTCCTCCCCTGCGACCGCCAGGCCGATGACCGGCGCCCCCAACCGGAGATAGGTCCGCAGCAGCCGGGTGTCGGTGGAATGGACGCGGACCTTGCCATCGCGCGCGCCCGAGAGCGTGCCGCCATGCGGCAGGACGGTGATGCACTCGATGCCGGCACTATGGTCGACGTTGACCACGGTGGCACCGGTCGCGAGGTCGGTGAACAACAGCCGGCCATCGCGGCCGCCGGAGACCAGGCTGGTCCCGGTGCGGGTGAACGCGACCGCCCGCGCCGGGCCGTCGTGACGATGGACGGTGCGCATCCCGGACCATCCTGGCACGCCGAACCAGAGAATCCGGCCATCCGCACATGCGCACGCCCCCGCACTTCCGTCCTCGCGCAACGCCACGGCGTAGACGAGGTCATTGCCGACGCGGGTACTCGCGAGCAGCCGGCCACCCGGATCGAGCATCGCGAGTTCGCCGCTGCGCCCCGGCGTGCCCCCGCCGATCAGCCGGACGTGCGCGGTGCCGGCGACGCAGACCGGCCGGAACGGCAGCTCGGTGCGCAGTCGTCGCATCGGCTCTTTGGCGACGAACACGCCGGCCTGGGAACAGGACCAGAGTTCGTGATCGATCACCGCGAGTCCGGTCACTGGCCCGGCATGGTCAACGGCCGGCCCGGTGGCAGCACATGCCGTCAGGCCCAGCAACAGCGCAGTCCTCAAGCCAAGGCCTCGGCCAGCGGCTGCGCCTCGCCACCGAAGAGCGGGATCGGGCGGCCGTCCGCGGTGTGCAGCCGCGTGTCGAGCGGCAGCCCGAGCGCCTTCCAGATCGTGGCGTGCACCTCCTGCGGCGTGACCGGATCCCGCGCCGGCTCCTCGCCCCTTGCATCGGTCGTGCCGATGACCTTGCCGCGCGCGAGCCCGCGCCCGTGGAGCAACACGGATTGGGCGCGCGGCCAATGATCCCGGCCTCCGATCGGATTGAGCCGCGGCGTGCGACCGAACTCGCTGAGCAGGGCGACGACGGTGCGCGCGCCCAGATCGGTGTCCTCGAGATCGTCGAGCAGGGCCGCGAGACCCTGATCCAAGGCTTCGAGCTGCGGCGGGAAGCCATAGGTCAGCGCATGCTTGATGTTCTGGTGGTGGTCCCAGCCGGTGTCGTGCACCAGCACGCTGCGGACGCCACCGGCCACGAGCCGGCGCGCGAGCAGCAGGCTCTGGCCGAGGCGATGCCGGCCATAGCGCTCGCGCGTGGCGGCCGGTTCCCGCGCCAGCTCGAAGAGCTCGCGTGCGGCGGGATCGGCCCGCAGCGCGGCCGCACGGGCCGCGAACACCGTCTGTGCGGCCTCGCTGCTGCTCCAGGGCGGCCCCGAGGCTGCGTCCTGGGCCTGCAGCAGCGCGTGCGCCCGTGACGTCGCGCCGGCGCCGCCGCCTGCCCGCGACTTGTCCGGATCGAACGCGAACGGCGCGCGTTGTGGGCCGAGGAAGCCCGGACCGCCGTACTCGGGCGCGGTCGGGACCGCGACGTACGGGGGCAACGCGTCCGCCCCGGAGGCCAGCACACTGCCGAGCGCGGGGTGCACGAGCACCGGCGACGGACGATGCCCTGTCAGCAGGAGGTGTGAGCCGCGGTCGTGATTGCCCTCGCCATGCGTCAGCGAGCGCACGAGCACGCAACGCGACATCCGGGCCGCGAGGCGCGGGAGGTGGGCGCTGACGAACACGCCGTCGCGCCCGGCTGGCACGGACTTCAGGTCGCCGCGGATGTCGGCGGCGGCCTCGGGCTTGCCGTCGAAGGAGTCGAGATGCGACATGCCACCGTCCAACCACAGGACGATCAACGCGCTCGCCGCGCGGGGACGTGGCGCCGGGACCAGGCTGGCGGCCAATGGCAACGACAGGAACGTGCGGCGGGTCAGGTTCATCGGATCGAGCGGAACTCCCGCGAACAGAGCAAGGCGAACGCGACGTCGCCCATGGCTTCCCCGGCCAGCCGCTCACGCTCGGCTGCGATGGGTGCGCGTCCGAGGACGCGCCTGAACAGGTCGTCGAGATCGAGTCCCCCCAGGTCGCTGCGGGCGATCGCGGCCGGCAACCAGGCCTCCTCGCGCAGCGCGAGCTCGCGCGCGAGCGGTTCCGACGGCAGCGCCAGCCGCAGCTCCTGACCGAGCGCACTTCCCAGCGCCGCGACCAGCAGGGATGGCGACATCTCGCGGGCCTCGCGGCGCAGGAACGCCTGCACCCGTGCGGCGCCGTGGTCGAGGGCAGGGTCCGGTTCGCTGGCCAGGGCGTACTCCGGGCTGGTGACGATGGTGGTCACGAGGTCCTGGATGCTCGTCGCTGCGGCCGTGATCTTCGCGAGCAGCTCCGGATTGCGCGCCGGATTCGTCGGGCGGTGGTCGTCGATCGGCTCGACCGGCGCGCGGCCGAGCAGCAGCGCGAGCACGCGGTTCGCGAAGTTCCGGCGCATCGGTTCGCTCCCGGCCGTGAGCGCGAGATCGAGCAGCGATCCGGTCTCCGCCGCGCCGGCCAAGGGCAGCAGCCGCGGGGTGATCACTGCACCGCTCTCCGGGTCGAAGAACTGGCCGGGCCGCGTGCCCCCGCCAGGGGCGGGGCGCGGCGAGGCGAAGCAGGCCGAGAACGCGAGGTGCTCGCTCTGGCGCCAGCGGTCGACAGGATGGTCGTGGCAGCGTGCGCAACCGATCCGGAGGCCGAGCAGGGAGCGGGCGTAGAGCTCGGCGCGGTCGCGAGGATCTTCCTTGCGGGGCAGCCACGAGCGTAGTTCGAGCAGCCGCGCGACCAGTTGGGCCAACGGCAGGCGCACGAGGGACTGCGCGTCCTCCGACGGGATCTCGAACCAGGCCGCGAGATGCCCGGCGAAGACCCTCGCAAAGCGAGGGCTCGCGATCAGACCGGGTGCTGCCCGGCCGAGATCGAAGTCCTCGATCTCCGCGCGGGTCGGCAGACGCCCTGCGAGGTCCAGGTAGAGCCTGCGGGCGAGCACGGGCTCGGGCGCGCGCGGTGCCGCGCGCAGGCCCAGGAGCGGACCGGGTCCGTAGGGCAGGGTGTCGGCGGTGTGGGCTTCGTGTCCCGCGAGGCGCGCGGTCACGAGGGCAGGCCCGGGCTGCTTGCGCTCGATCCGTCCGGCGCCGTCGACCATCAGGATCGCCTCGTCACTGCTCGACCAGAGTGCGAGCGTCGTCACGTCGCGCGGCATCCCCGAGATGGTCGCGATGGCGCGGTAACCGCCCTCGCCGGGCCGGAGCTCGAGGGCCGTCATGGCCGTGCCCGCATCGAAACCGGCGCCACTCGCGATCCAGCGGGCGATGAGCCCGTAGCCCGCATCGTCCGTGGCGAGGCGCTTGCCTCCGCCATGCTTGATCGCGCGGGTTGGCTTCTGCAGCAGCAGGCTCTGCGCGGGGTCGCGCCGATCGAGGCGCCGGCCGCCGAGATCCTGCGTGATCGCCGCCCAGTCGGCCCGGGCGTCGCTGCCGAAGAGCGAGAGCTTGAAGCCGCCACGGCCGGTGGCGCTCCCGTGGCAGTAGGCCGAGGCGCACCCCTGTTTCTGCAGCACCGGCAACACGTCGAGCGCGAACGAAGGGCTCGACTCGGGCACGCTCGCGACCAGGCCGACGCAGGCGAGGCTAGCGACCGCTCTTCGCATCGATCCAGGCCTGCGCGCGGCGCCGCGCGTCCTCCGTGCCGTAGCCGAGCTTGATGATGCGTTGCAGCACCTCGACGGCCTGGGCCTGCTTGCCGCGGTCCTTGCCGACGGCTGCATCGAGGGCCGAGAACGCCTGGTCGAGCGCCGTCTGGTCCGCATCGGGGCGGATCACGCGGCGGACCAGGCCGGTGATCTCGTCGTTGCGGGCCGCCATCTCGGCCGGCCGGGATTCGGTGGTGGGAGGCGTCCGCCGCAGCGCCACCGCGAGTTCGGTCGCCAGGAGGCGCAGCCTGGCGGCATCCCGCGGCAGGCGCTCGGCGAGCAGCGCGCGCAGCGCCGCCTCGTCCTCCGGCAGCTTGCCCGCGACCTCCTCCAGCCAGGTGCGGAGCTGTGGGATGTCCTGCCGCCCGGCGTCCGTGAGCGCGACCGAGCGCTGCACCTTGCCGTCCTTGCACAGGACCAGTGTCAGCGTGCAGCGGCGGTTCAGGGCGTAACCGCCAGGACCCTCGGCGCCGTCGACCGAAACCAGGAGCGGCGCGTGCATGCGCAAGGCCTTGCTCTGCCGCGAGCTCGCCGCCTCGGCTTCCGTGCGGTCGGCCGCGAGCCGGATCGCATGGCCCGAGAAGCCGAGCAGCGCCAGCTCGAGGCCGAACTTGTCGAAGGCGCCGATCAGGGGCGCGGTGTTGCGTGAGACCTCGTGCACGAAGAGCAGGGCGCCCGGGGCGGTGCCGATCGCGGCCGCCACGTCGAACTCCTCCCCGCCCCGGGGCCCAGCCGGGGCATATGCCAGGCATTTCGGCAACGGCGTGCCGGGAGCAGGACCAGACGCGATCTCCTGCGCGGGCAGCAGGCCGGTCAGCAGGAACAGGGTGAAGCAACGCATGCCGGACAACGTACCTCGCGACGAAGGCAGCGAACACCTGGCGCGGATTTGGTACGTTTCGCCCGTGCGCCTGCGTTGCCTGCTGTCGGTCCTGCTCCTGGCCGGGCTCCTCCATGCCCAGGATCCGTCCGAGCTCCAGGGTCGGATCAAGGAATTGGAATCCGCGACCACACTCGACGAGGCGCAGCGCCAGAAGGGCATCGGTGCGCTGCGCGAGGCGCTCGGGTTCCTGCGGGTGCGCGACGAGGCACACAAGCGTCGCGACGAGGCGCGCGAAGCCGCAGGGTCCGCACCGGGCCGCGTGCAGGAACTGCGCCAGGAGCTCGCGCAGCCGGCCGTCGAGCCGACCAGGCCGCCAGTCGCCCCCTTGCGCGAACTCGAGGTCGAGCTGATCAAGGAGAAGGCTGCCGTCGAGGCGCAACGCAAGGAGCAGCAGCGCCTCGAGCAGGAACTGGACGGCCGCGCGGCCCGCCGGCAGCGGCTGCCCGAACTGCAGGCCCAGGCCCGGCAACGCCTCGAGAAGATCGCGGACGAGCGCAAGGCGATCGAGGCCGGCGACGATCCCACGCCCGTCAAGCAGGCGCGGCTGCTGCGCGCGAGTTCCGAGGAGTCGTCCTTGGCCGCCGAGATCGAGGCGCTCGAGCAGGAGTTGCTCGGTTTCGAGACCCGAGGTGAGCTGCTGCGCCTGCTGCGCGAGCAGGTGCAGCGCACGCTGACCTGGCAGCAGAAGCGTCTCGCCCAGCTCGACGAGCTGACGACGACGCAGCGTGAGACCGAGGCGAAGCGCGCGGCCGAGACCGCGGAACAACAGCGCCGGGCCGCGATCTTCGACGATCCGGCGTTGCGCGACTTCGCGGCCGAGAACGCCCGGCTCGCGAATCTGCGCACGGGTCCCGATGGCGTGGCGGCGCGCTTCACCACGGCCAGCCGTGACCTCGACGCGAAGAAGCGCCTGCTCGACGAGCTGGAGGCGGACTTCCGGGCCTTGAGCGCGCAGATCGAGAAGGCCGGCCGCAGCGACACGGTCGGCCTGCTGCTGCAGAAGAAACGGCAGGACTTGGGGACCAAGGTGCCTCTGCGGGCGATCCGCCGCGAGCTGCCGCGCTCCGAGGAGGAGATGGCCGAGGCGCAGTTGCAGCGCTTCAGCTGGGACGAACGCAGCGCGGCAGCGCCGGCGGCGCTGCAGGCCCTGCTCGCGACGGGCGCGGACCGTCCGGGCGCGGCGGAGTTCACGCAGCGGGCCAACGAACTCGGCCGGCTGCGCGCGGAGACCCTTTCCGCGCTCTCGACCGACTGGGAGCGGCACTTCCACAAGCTCTTCGACCTGGTGACGGTCGAGCAGCAACTGCTGACGCTCGCCGAGCGCTACTTCGACTTCATCGACGAGCGGGTCCTCTGGTTGCCGAGCACGACGCCGATCTTCCGGACCAGCTGGGTCGCCTCCTGGGAGGAACTGGCATGGCTCGCCGATCCGGGGGCATGGCGCACGCTGGGCCGGGGGCTGATCACGGACGCGCAGGAGATGCCGCTGATCCCCTTCGCGTTGCTGCTCTGTCTGGGCCTGCTCGGCCGCCTGCGCAGCCGCGCCAGGTCCCGGATCGACAGCCTCGGCGAGGTCGCGGCGCAGGGCACTGCGATCGCGATGTGGCCGACGCTCGAGACCCTGCTGTGGACGCTGACGCTGGCGCTGCGCTGGCCGTTCCTGCTCGGGGCGACCGCCGTGCTGGCGCTGCGCGCTGCAGGTGCAGCCGAGACCGAAGCCGCGCGGCTGCTCGGTCTCGGCCTCTCATCCGGCTGTGCCCGGGCTGCGGTCGCCTTGGGCATGGCCCTGGC
>CAZSKV010000582.1:0-3010 GCA_964607495.1 uncultured candidatus Brocadiaceae bacterium | reverse complement strand
GTTGTGCCGCGTCGAGATGCCCTCGTTGCGGAACACGCGGCCGAGCTCGTAGACGCGCTCGAGCCCGCCGACGAGCAGACGCTTGAGGTAGAGCTCGGGGGCGATCCGCAGGTAGAGCGGCATGTCGAGCGCGTTGTGGTGGGTCTTGAACGGCCGCGCCGTGGCCCCACCGAAGATCGGCTGCAAGATCGGGGTCTCGACCTCGATGTATCCCTGCGAGTCGAAGAAGGCCCGCACGGTGCGCAGGATCGCGCTGCGCATGCCGAAGACCTTGCGCACGTCCGGGTTCGCGAACAGGTCGACGTAGCGCATCCGGTAGCGCGCCTCGACGTCCTGCAGCCCGTGCCACTTCTCTGGCGGGTGCCGCAGGGCCTTGCCGGCGAGCACCACGTCGTTGGCCCACACCGTCATCTCGCCCTTCTGGGTCCGACCGACTTCGCCGGTCACCACCACGTGATCGTTGGCCTCGATCAGCTTGCGGTCCTCCCAGAATCCCGGCAGGCGATCGCGCTGGAACCCGACCTGGATCGACGCCTCCCGGTCCAGCAGGTGCGAGAAGCGCAGCTTGCCGAAGTCCCGGACCTGCGTCAGGCGCCCGGCAATCGTCACGATCTGGCCGATCCGGTGCTCGAAGTCGGCGATCAGCCGGGCGATCGGTTCCGCGGCCGGAACCCGCGGCGGGAACGGCTCCTTGCCCTTTTGACGCAGCGCTTCGAGCTTCTCCTGGCGGTCCTTGGCGATACGGTCGGTCACAGTTCTGTCCTGGAGGCCGAAAAGGCCGAGGAGGATAGGCGCGCGGCGGCCATTTGCGAGCGCGAGGCCTGCGGTAGCATTCTGGCTCTCCGGCTCCCCACGAGATCCCGCGTGACCCAAGCCCTTCGCTCCTGCTGCTGCGTGCCACTCCTGGCCGGAGTCCTCGCGGCTCAGGCGTACCCCCAGAACAAGCTGGAACACACGAACTGGTGGCTCGACAGCCGCGAGGACCTGTTCCCCAACTACGGTTCGGCGACCGGCAACGCCGCCGGCGACGGGCTGTTCAAGGTGATTCCGGCCGAGGTTCTCGAGCGGGACGGCAACCACCGGATCTCCGGCTACAAGCTCGGTTTCTCGATCGACGACGCATTCACCGGCACGCTGCAGGGACCGACCGAGGTGCCTGGCATGCAGTTGCACCGGACCAAGGTGCAGACGCTCGGGGGCAAGACCTACGAAACCCTGGATCCGGGCCAGAAGGTCGGCCCCAGATTCGATCCGATCGTCGTCGCGATCACGGCAGACAACAGCTGGGTCGTCGAGATGAGCTTCGATCCGAACGCCGCGGACCCCAAGCTCAAGCAGCTGCTCAGCGTCCCGGCGCTGGTGAACGGGCAGCGCGCCGGCCTGGCGATGCTGCTCCTCGCCAAGCCCGGTGACAAGCGCAGCCCGAGCAACCCCGGGGTCGTGCTGCTGGCCAGCTATCGGGAGCGGCACATCCAGCCCGGACGGGAGAGCTACTCCGGTGCCTTCGCCGCACCGAATGCGGTGGTCACGATGTACGGCGGGCTCGGCCAACCGAGCGCATCCGGGGAGCTCTACGCCGCCCTGCGCTTCGCGGATCCGACCCTGCAGGTCTACGGCAGCAGTTCGGGTGGGGTCGCCAACGACCCCCAGAACCTGGAGACCCACCTCGGGCCGGGGGCCTATGCGACCGACCTGCCCGGCGCCGCCCAGCCTGGGTTCCTGGGGCTCTTCATCCAGGGCGCCCAGTTCGAGGGTGGGGCAAACCCCACCCACCTGGCGTTCCCGTTCGTGGTCGCGACCGGGATCCAGGGTCCAACCACCTCCTTCCCGCTCGGAGGTGGGTTGTCGCTGCGCGTCCACCCCGGCGAACTCGATCTCGCCGGAGAGCTGGTCTCAGCCGGCCTGTTCGGGCCGATAAAGCGTTATCTACAAAAGGGTTCTGCGGGCTGGGATGAGGATCAGGTCGGCGTCTACCAGTCCGGCAGGGTCCCGGTTCCGAACAACCCGGCATTCTCTGGCGTCAATCTCTGGCTCCAGGCCTTGGTGACGGACGTATCGCTGCAGCCGGTGGCCACCACCAACGTGGTCCGCCTGACCCTTCGGTAGCCTGGCGGGGGATGCCGATGAGGTATCCTCCGGTGCCTGGACCCGCTAGGCTCCTGCGCTTTCCACCATTTCCACCCGATCCTGGCCGTGAAGTGCTCGCTCTGCTTCTCCTTGGCCATCACCGTGCTCCTGGGAGCCCTGGTGATCGGCAACCCGTGTGCCCGATGTGGCACGACCGGGAAGGATGGAGCAGGCGATCCAGGTCTGGCTCCCGGCCGCCGCGCGTCCACGCCTGAGACCGGCGCCGGGGAGTCCGACCGGCCGATCCCGGTGCAACCAGCCGCTGCCGGCGCGAGGGCGCAAGCCGCCCAGGCATCGCTCGCGCGGCCAGTCCAGGAGGGAGTCGAGCCCGCCGCCCTGCGGCTGAGTTCGCCCCGGACCGCGAGTTCCGAGCTGCCCGACCCCGATCGGGTGGGCGAATGCCCGCGCGAGGGGGTGTTCCCGCGCGTGATCCGCCGGGGGATCGACGTGGATCGCTGGCCGACCTGGTGGCATCTGGACGGCTCGCTGACCAAGCGCGTGGTCCAGAACCTGAGTGACGAATCCGGTGCGGTCGTGCGGGCTCCTGCCGTGATGGTGCTGAAGCCCGGCAAGCACCGCCTTGGCAACCCGGCCAAGCCTGCGGGTGGCGGTTCCCCGGATGGCGCCCCGGACCCGGCGCCCGTGGAAGCCACGCGGGGCGATCTCCGCTAGGAATCTGCCACCCGGGAATCGCTCGCGTCGGAGCCGCGCCTTCTCGCTCGGCTCCTTCCGGGCGAAACTCTGCAAGTCATCCAAACTTGCTGCCGTTTCGCCCGATCGAACCCGAGCGACCAGTCACGGCTCGGCCGCGGCGCCTCCCGGGTCGCAGACTCCTAGCACGACTTTGTCAGATTCACTTTCGTGCGAACGGACCCTGAACCGA